>DATIVB010000074.1:0-3943 GCA_035466375.1 Chondromyces sp. | reverse complement strand
GGCACGGTCTTGAGCAGGATCTTGAGGTCGAGCCACAACGACCACTGGTCGATGTAGGCGAGGTCGAGGGCGATCCAGCGGTTGAAGTCGTCGAGCCCGGCGCGCCCGGAGACCTGCCAGAGCCCGGTGATGCCGGGCTTCATGGACAGGCGCCGCCGCTGCCAGCGCTGGTAGTGCTCGACCTCGTCGGGGAGCGGCGGCCGCGGGCCGACCAGGGACATGTCGCCGCGGAGGACGTTGAAAAGCTGTGGCAGCTCGTCGAGCGACAGCCGCCGCAGGAGGCGTCCCACCGGCGTCACCCGGGGATCGCGGCGCGCCTTGAAGGCGGGGCCGTCGACCTCGTTGAGGTGCGCCACCTCGTCCATCCGCCGGTCGGACCCCACGTACATGGTGCGGAACTTGTGGAGGGTGAAGCGGCGGCCGTTGAGGCCGCAGCGTTGCTGCGAGTACAGCACCGGGCCGCGGGAGGAGAGCTTGACTGCGGCGGCGATCGCCGGCAGCAGGGGCGCCGTCAGCACGATGCCGAGCAACGACGCCGTGACGTCGCCCAGGCGCTTCAAAAACAGCGGAAACGGTGCCCCCGGCGTGGTGGTGAAGGTCAGCAGCGGGATGCCCTCGAGCTCCTCGAGCACCACCCGCGCCTTCATGTGGGGAAAGTAGAGCGCCACGCGGGCGCGGATGCCGAGCTCGGAGCACAGCAGGAAGCTCTCCTCGAACTCCTCGAGCTGGCGCCGCGACAGCACGAAGATGACCTCGTCGACCACATCCTGCTGCAAGATGCGGGGCAGATCGTCGGCCGAGCCCAGCACCGGCAGACCGGCGAAGCGCTCCCCGTGCTCGCCGTTGGGCGCCACGAAGCCCGCCAGCTTGAGGCCCCAGTGCGGGTGCTCGCCGATGATCCGCGCCACCTCCTCGGCACGCGGGTTGATGCCGACGATGAGCAGCGTGCGGTAGTTGTAGCCGCGTGCGCGGACGCGGCGGGCGCCGAGGCGCAGCACCAGCTTCTCGGCGGCGAGGAAGAGCAGGTCGAGGGTCGCGAAGAGCACCAGGAAGGGGCGCGACACGAAGTCGAGGCGCAGCAGCCAGCCGGTGGCCGCCAGAATCAGGGTGCCGGCCGCCACCACCTGCACCACCTGCCAGAGCTCGGAGGCCAGGGCGACGGTGCGCCGCGAGGTGTAGGCCTCGCGGGTCACCAGCAGCAGGGTCCAGATGACCAGCACCAGCGGCAGCAGGCCGAGGTAGCGCGACAGCGGGTAGAGCTCGGTGGGGAAGAACTGCGGCGCGAGCTGCGGCGCGAGGTGCGAGCGCAGCCACCAGGCGAGCAGGAAGGCGGCGCTGGTGAGGACCAGGTCCGCGGTCCACACCCAGTAGGCGACCACCCTGGCGCGCTCCTTCAGCACAGGCCCTCCAGCAGCTCCTCGTAGGCGTCGGCGACGTCCGACCACAGGTAGCGGTCCTCGACCCGCCGCCGCGACCTCTCGCCCATCGCCCGCAGCGCTTCGGGGTCGTCGATGAGCTCCGCCAGGACTCTTTCGAGGGCGTTCTCGCCCTCGAAGCGGAATGGGCGCCCCGCGGTGCCGGCGACCTCCCGGTTCTCGGGGGTGTCATAGTACAGCACCGGCCGCGCGGCGCCCATCGCCTCCACCAGCGCCGGGTGGGTGCCGCCGACCTCGGTGGCGTGGATGTAGGCGCGGCAGTTGAAGAGCAGCTGGCGGTAGCCCTCGCCGTAGACGGGTCCGGGCAGCAGCACCCGCTCGTCGGCAGCCTCGCGCACCCGGCGCGTGAGGCCGGCGGCGTAGGGCGCGCCGCCGACCATGGCGAGGCGCCGATTCCCCGGGACCCGCCGGTACGCCTCGGCCACCCGGTCGGGGTTGTTCTCGGGCTCGAAGCGCGACACGTACAGCAGGTACTCACCCGGCGTGAGCCCGAGCTCGTCGAGCACCGCGGTGCCGGAGGGCGGTTCGAGGTCGCCGCCGTAGACGATCATGCGCGACTCGACGCCGTAGGCACGGCGGTAGTAGCGCTGGATCACCTCCGCGTCGGTGACCAGCGCGTCCGGCAGCCGTGCCGACAACCGCTCGCACAGCCGGTAGTAGGTGCGGCCTGCGGGCCCCCACTTGCGGCGCTTGCGCTCGAGCCCGTCGACGTTGAGCGCCACCGGGGTGCCGGCGAGGCGCAGGATCGGGATGAACGGGGCGTTGGCGGCGTTGCACATCAGGACCGCGTCGAAGCGGCGGCGCGCCGCGTGCAGGGCGGCGAGGAAGGTGTTGGAGACCGTTTCCAGGTGCTTGGTGCGCAGTGCCGGCAGGACCACCAGCCGCATGCCGCGGAAGGAGCCCAAGCCGGGGTCGATGAAGCCGCGGCGGCCGTAGACCGTGACCTCGTGGCCGCGGCCCGCGAGCTGCGCCCCGAGCTCTTCGGCGAAGGTTTCGAAGCCGCCGTAGTTGGCAGGGGCCCCGCGGGTGCCGATGATCGCCAGCTTCACGGTCCCGCCACCTCCTCCGTCCACCCCCGTCTACGGAACCAGCGCGCGATCCGTCGCGGCGATACCGTGCGCCGTCCGAGCACCCAGCGCCGGCGCTCGCGCACGTCGGCGCGCAGCCGCCACACATCCGCCAGCGCCGGTAGAGAGGAGCGCTCCACCGTCAGGCAGGCGCCGACCACGAGGAGGTCCCGCAGCAGCCACCGCGGGAAGCAGCGCAGGTGCCAGGCGCAATCGGCGCAGTGGCCGCGCAGCAGGAAGCGGTTGCGCACCGAGTGGCGGTTGATCGCAACGTGGCCGGCGCGCCCCGCCTCGGGCCGGAAGCCGCGGCGGTGGGCGGCCACCGCGCCCGGGGCGTACAGGCAGCGCCAGCCGCGCAGCTGGAGCCGCCACGCGAGCTCGGCGTCCTCGCGGTAGGCGAAGAAGCTCTCGGCGAAGACCTCGCCCCCGGGGTAGGCGACGTCCGAAAGTGCATCGCGGCGGTAGAGGGTCGCGGCGCCGGTACCGCCGAAGACCCAGGCCGGCCGGTCGAATGCGCCGTCGTCGGGACTGCCGGCGCCGCGGTCGAGATGGCGCCCGGAGGCGGTCACCAACATTCCGGCTGCGTCGACGATCGGCTCGGGCGCGAGCCTGGGCCCCTCGGCCCGCAGCAGCTTGGGCGTCGCCGCGCCCACCCGCTGCGGTGCGCCGCAGCCCGCCACGGCGTCGGCGAGGCGCTGCACCGTCTCCGGCCGCGGCGCGCAGTCGGGATTGAGCAGCAGCACCCACGGCGCGTCGCCGTCGCGGATCCCGCGGTTGGCGGCGGCGGCGAAGCCGGTGTTGAGGGGCTCGCGAACGATCTCGAGGGCGAGGGCGGCATCCACGGCGGCAGCGACCTCGGCCGAGCCGTCCGACGAGGCGTTGTCGATCAGGGTCACCCGCCGCGGCGCGGGCGCCAGCCGCGCCACCGCCGCCAGGCAGGCGGGGAGGGTGGCGGCGTGGTTGTAGGTGACGATCACCACGTCGTAGGCTGGGGCTTCGGCCACGGTGTCATCTTGGCACAGGCGGGGGGAGGGCGCCACAGGGAGCAGGGGCGGGGGGATTTCGGATTTGGGATTTCGGATTTTTGAATTAGGAATTAGGAATTAGGAATTAGGAATTGCCACCCGCCCGCCCTCTGCGACGCAGGGTGGAGTGTTTCGTACCATGCGCCCCCTGGGCTTCCCTGTCAGGGCGGGTGGGCGGAACTCAAAACTCAAAACTCGAGCGGCGTATCGTTGTCTGTTCCGCACGGCGACCATCGAGTGCGTCGCCCATCGGTATACTCGTCGGGATGTTCTCGATCGTGGTGTCGATGCTGCCGGTTGTGGAGGAAGGATCGTGCACCTGACGGCGTGGGCGGCAGCGGCCGGCTTTGGGGTGCTGGCAGCCGTGCTGGCCGTGGTCGGCGCCGTGCCCTGGAACGAGGCGGCGTGGGCGGCG
>DATIVB010000073.1:0-13081 GCA_035466375.1 Chondromyces sp. | reverse complement strand
TGTCGTTCCTGCTTATCGGATTGCAGGGGCGGCTGAGCTGTTCCAGGAAATAGCCCCAGTTGTAGACCGTACCCTAAACCGACACAGGTGGACTGGTAGAAGATACCAAGGCGCTTGAGCGAACTATGCTGAAGGAACTCGGCAATTTACCTCCGTAACTTCGGGATAAGGAGGCCCTCACTGTACGCAAGTGCCGTGGGGGGGCACAGACCAGGGGGTGGCGACTGTTTAGCAAAAACACAGGGCTCTGCGAAGTCTTCAAGACGACGTATAGGGTCTGACGCCTGCCCGGTGCCGGAAGGTTAAGAGGAGAGGTTCACGCCTTGAATCGAAGCCCCGGTAAACGGCGGCCGTAACTATAACGGTCCTAAGGTAGCGAAATTCCTTGTCGGGTAAGTTCCGACCTGCACGAATGGCGTAACGACTTCCCCACTGTCTCCAGCATAGACTCAGCGAAATTGAACTCTCCGTGAAGATGCGGAGTACCCGCGGTTAGACGGAAAGACCCCGTGCACCTTTACTATAGCTTTGCAGTGGCACTAGGACCTACATGTGTAGGATAGGCGGGAGGCTTTGAAGCGAGGGCGCTAGCTTTCGTGGAGCCAACCTTGAAATACCGCCCTTGTGCGTTTTAGTGCCTAACCGCGGCCCGTGGATCCGGGTCCGGGACCCTGCATGGTGGGTAGTTTGACTGGGGCGGTCGCCTCCTAAAGAGTAACGGAGGCGCGCGAAGGTGGGCTCAGACTGGTCGGACATCAGTCGTTTAGAGTGCAATGGCATAAGCCCGCTTGACTGCGAGAGTGACGGCTCGAGCAGAGACGAAAGTCGGCCATAGTGATCCGGTGGTCCCGCGTGGAAGGGCCATCGCTCAACGGATAAAAGGTACGCCGGGGATAACAGGCTGATCTCCCCCAAGAGTCCACATCGACGGGGAGGTTTGGCACCTCGATGTCGGCTCATCGCATCCCGGGGCTGGAGCAGGTCCCAAGGGTTCGGCTGTTCGCCGATTAAAGCGGTACGTGAGCTGGGTTTAGAACGTCGTGAGACAGTTCGGTCCCTATCTACCGTGGGCGCAGGAGACTTGAGGAGATCTGTCCCTAGTACGAGAGGACCGGGATGGACGAGCCTCTGGTGCACCAGTTGTCACGCCAGTGGCATAGCTGGGTAGCTACGCTCGGAAAGGATAACCGCTGAAAGCATCTAAGCGGGAAGCCCACTCCAAGATAAGGTCTCCCGGGCGCAAGCCCCTGAAGACCCCAGGTAGACCACCTGGTTGATAGGCGGGATGTGGAAGCGCGGTAACGCGTGGAGCTAACCCGTACTAATCGGTCGTGAGGCTTGACCACACTTTATTGTTTTACTGTTTTTGCGTGTGCCGAGGACGCGACTCGATGGAGGTTGTGAATTTTTTCCGGTGGCCATACCGTGGGGGAAACGCCCGATCCCATTCCGAACTCGGAAGCTAAGCCCCTCAGGGCCGATGGTACTACGTCCCAGAGGCGTGGGAGAGTAGGTCGCCGCCGGGAAGTCTTGTGAAGAAAACCCCGCCGTTCGGCGGGGTTTTTTCTTATTTCCGTTCCCGATCCCGATCCCGATCCCGAAAGGACGAACCTCCTTTCCGGGAACGGGAGCGGGATCGGACGCGCTCTGCGACCCTCCCCGCTCATGCAGATCTTGATTTCTCCCGACCAGACCTGGGCTTTGTGGGCGTGGCGGCCGGCCACTGGCTGCACTGATCGGAGGACGGTAGAATGAACCCCCGGACCGCGGGGCGAGGAGAGGAAACAAGATGCGTCTCACCGGCTTTCATCCGATCGTCGTTCTCGTGTTCGCGGTGTTCTTCGCGGCGACGGCGGCCGCACAGCTCAGCCCGGAGTACGCCGACTGGGCCGACGGCCCCGCGGGCTTCCTCTTGACCAAGAAAGAGAAGAAGGAGTGGGAGAAGATCGCCACCGACGCCGAGGCGGAGCGCTTCATCGAGCTCTTCTGGGCGCGTCGCAACCCGGACCCGAATGCCGCGTTCAACGCCTTCCGCGCCGAGTTCGAGGCCAAGGTCCGCTATGCGGACGAGCATTTCGGCTACGCCGGCCGGCGAGGTGCGCTCAGCGACCGCGGTCGGGTCCTGATCCTGATGGGCCGTCCCGAGGGCGCCCAGACGCGGGGGCCGCAGCAGAACCTGCCTCCGGTCGGATCGACCGGCGGCGGTACCGACGCGGTCGAGGGCAGCACCCAGGTCTGGTTCTACGATCCGGCCAAGCTGCCGGCCGGGTTCAAGGCCAAGGGCGCGCAGATGTTCTTCATGTTCTACGAGGAGCAGCCGGGAACCAACAACTACATTCTCGACCGCTCGAACCGCCAGGCTTTCAAGGGCCTGGCCGCGCTCAACGACGCCCCGGACGTCCACCTCCTGCACCCCAACCTGAATCAGGTGCCAAAGCCGGTCTCGATCGCCGGCGCCGGGCCGGCCTCACCCGAGCACCTGGAGTGGATCGGCCGCGAGGCGCCTTTCAATGAAACAGTGCGCGTCATCAACGGCCTCGGCGTGACCGATGACCACAGCCGACCGGTCTGGGTCCATCTCGAGCTGCCGGCCGACGCGCCTCCGCTCGACGCGATCGCCGGGCGCGTGTCCAGCCCCGCCGGTGAGGTCTTGAGCACTTTCGAGCTCTCGCCGACGCCCCTGGCCGGTCAGTACGGCAAGGCCTATCACCTGAGCATCCCGCTCGAGCCCGGCTCGTACGCCATCGACCTCGTCGGTGCCGCGGGAGGCGCGCCGCTGGTGACGGAGAGCTTCGAAATCGAGGTCCACGAGATCCCGGGCGAGGGGCCGTGGATGTCGCCCCTCGAGCTCGGCATCAGCGCCGAACCCAACCAGGAGGCCAAGCTCGGCGACCCCTTCTCCTTCGGTGGTTGGCACCTGACGCCGATCACCGGCCCCGACCTCACCCGCGCCGCCGAGATCGTCTTCTTCGGCTTCCTGGTGCGCCCCGGCCTCGACAATGACGGTGCGATCGATCTCAAGGCCAGGATCCGCCTCAGCCACGACGGGAAATCGCTCGGCCGTGCGTTGACCATGCCGCTCGAGACGTCGAAAGTGATCGGCGACCTTCACATGTACGGCAACTCGATCACGCTGTCGGCACTGCCCGAGGCCGGGGCCTATGAGATCGAGTTCGAGGTCATGGAGGGCGTTTCCGAGATTTCGGTCGACCGGGCACTGCCGCTCGACATCACCGAGTGAGCGACGGCTCAGCCTCCGCCTGAGGCCGGAGGCTCGCCTCTCTCATCACCCTGCCGTTCCGCGTGACCCGGGCCGCCGGCCCGGGGATCGGGGACAGCTCAGGTGGGCACCCCGAGCTTCGGCAGGATGACCCGCTGCAGCAGGACCCAGCCGACGATGAAGAGCAGCAGGATCGCCAGGTCATTCATGGCGTGCAACCCGACGCGGAAGGATCTTCATACGACCTCCTCGACGCCCCACTGGATCATCTTCATGTGCCGCTCGCAGGCCTCGCAGTAGGAGCACAGCGCCTTTTTGAGCGGCTCGACCTGCTCGGGCTCGACCACGGTGAAGAAGATCGACGAGGTCTTCGGATGGGCGCGCGAGCCCATCCGGATGCCGGTGAGGCCGATTCCATGGGCCTTGGGAATCTCGGAATAGCCGGTGACCCCGTTGCGGCGGAACAGGACCTCGACCTCCTCCCGGCACTCGGTGTCGACGATGATCATGAGCAGCTTCATCTCGCCTCCAACTTCAATTCAAATTCTCAATTCTCAATTCTGAATTTCCAGCGCAACAGGTCGACCTCGCGAAGCTCGATTGCGTGCGAGGGAATCGAGAATTGAGAATTCAAAGCGTCAGCCTTCTTTGAGTCCGAGCTTGCGGAAGATCGTCATCGCCGGACACCACCTGGTGAAGGCGGACTGCAGCAGATTGAGCCCGACGAAGGCGGTGAAGAGGTACCAGTAAGGGCTCACCCAGTAGCCGAGGGCGAGGGTCAGCAACACCACGATTCCGGCCATGGCACGCAGGGCTTCGTTGACGGTCATATGCTTACTCCTTTGTGTTCCGATCCCGATCCCGATCCCGTTCCCGTTCCCGAAATCAAGGATCGGGACCGGGACCGGGACCGGGATCGGAGGTCCTAGTCAATCTCCACAACGTTTTCAGGTCCCACCATCTTCAGGTACATGTAGTAGAGCACGGGAATCACGCCCAGGGTGAGAGCGGTCGAGACGATGATGCCCGAGATCATGGCCAGGGCCAGACCCTGGAAGATCGGATCCGAGAGCATGAACGCGGCGCCGACGATGGTCGAGAGCTGGGTCAGGAAGATGGGCACCAGGCGCACCGCACCGGCCTGGACGACCGCGTCCTCGAGCCGTTCCCCGGCCTGCAGCTCGAGATTGATGAAATCCACCAGGAGGATCGAGTTGCGGACGATGATGCCGGCCAGGGCGATGAAGCCGATCATCGAGGTTGCGGTGAAGAAGATGCCGAGAATCCCGTGCGCCGGCAGGATGCCGACCAGGGTCAGCGGAATCGGCACCATGATGATGATCGGGGTCACGAAGGACTTGAACCAGCCCACCATGAGCACGTAGATCAGCACCATCACGACCGCGAACGCGATCCCCATGTCGCGGAAAACCTCGTACGTGATGTGCCACTCGCCGTCCCACTTCATGATGTAGCGGGTCGTGTCCTCGGGGAGCCGGGTGGTGATGATCTCGAGCTCGTTCCCGAGCGGGGTCGTGATCTCCCGCAGGCGGTCCTGCATCTCGAAGATTGCGTACACCGGCGCCTCGAAGCGTCCGGCGACCTCACCGTAGACGTAGGTCACCGGCTGCAGGTTCTTGTGGTACCGGTTGCGCTCGCGGGTGCTGTCGACGACGCGGGTGAGCTCTGACAACGGCACCATGCGGCCGTCGCCTCCGTGGACGCTCAGCTCGAGCAGGTCCTCGACGTGGGCACGGTCCGCGCGGTCGAGGCGGACCACGATGGGTACCGGATCGCGGGCGTTGGCGTCGTGGATGATTCCGGCCTCGGCGCCGTCGAGGGCGACGCGGATGGTCCGCGCGACCTGCTCCGCCGTGATGCCGGCGCGCATGGCCTTGTTGCGGTCGACGTGGATCTCGAGCCGCGGCCCCGCCGCCTCCACCTCCCAGTCCACGTCCACCACGCCGTCGGTCGTGGCGAAGACCTCCTTGACCTGCTCGGCCACCTCCAGGCGGCCGTCGAGCGTCGGGCCGTAGATCTCGGCGACCAGCGTCGAAAGCACCGGCGGCCCGGGCGGGATCTCGGCCACCTTGATGGCGACGCCGAGCTCGTCCGCGACTGGCTGCAGCATGTTCCGCACCCGGCCCGCGAGCGCGTGCGACTTGTCCTTGCGGTCTTCCTTGTGCACGAAGTTGACCTGGATGTCGGCGACGTTGCTGCCGGAGCGCAGGAAGTAGTGACGGACCAGACCGTTGAAGTTGAACGGCGCCGAGGTGCCCACGTACACCTGGAAGTCGGTGACCTCGGGCATCGTCCGGAAGGCGAGGGCGAGCTCACGCGCCGCCGCGTTGGTCTGTTCGAGGGTGAAGCCTTCCGGCGCGTCGATGACGATCTGGAGCTCGGACTTGTTGTCGTGGGGCAGCATCTTGACGGTCGTGAAGCCGACCGCGACCGTTCCCATGGCCGCGACCAGGAGGATGGCAACTCCGGCGAGAAAAACGTAGCGCGCCAGCGACCGCCCGATCAGCGGCCTCATGACCTTGGAGTAGGAGCGCGCGACGAAGCCGTCCTCGTTGGCGCCGCTGTCGCCGGAGGGATCGCGGTCTGGACCCTCGTCGGTGCCCGAGGACTCTTTCCGGAAGAGGCGGTAGGCCAGCCACGGCGAGATGGTGAAGGCAACGATCAGCGAGAACAGCATGGCGGCGGAGGCGTTGATCGGAATGGGCCGCATGTAGGGTCCCATGAGCCCGCGCACGAAGGCCAGGGGGAGCAGGGCCGAAATGATGGCGAAGGTCGCGAGGATCGTCGGGTTGCCGACCTCGTCGACCGCGTAGACCGTCATCTGGCGGGCGTTCGACCAGCGCATCCTGATGTGGCGGTGGATGTTCTCCACCACCACGATGGCGTCGTCGACGAGGATCCCGATCGAGAAGACGAGCGCGAAGAGGCTGACCCGGTTGAGGGTGTAGCCGAAGAAGTAGGAGGCGGCCAGGGTCAGTGCCAGGGTGACCGGGATGACCACCGCGACCACCGTCGCCTCCCGCCAGGAGAGGATGACCAGCATCAGGATGATGACGGCAATGGTGGCCGAGTAGAGGTGCTTCAGCAGCTCGTTCGATTTCTCGTCGGCGGTGGCGCCGTAGTCGCGGGTCTTGAGGATCTGCACGTCGGAGGGAATCACGCGCCCGGCAAGCCCCTCGAGCCGCCGGTCGAGGTCTTCCACCATCTCGACGGCGTTGGTGCCGGGCTTCTTGGCGACGGCGACGGTCACCGCTGCCAGGTCAGCCGCCGCCTCGCTGAGCCCCTTCTCGGCGGCCGCGGGCCCGGTGCCGAGCCACACGTACGACCGCGGCTCCTCGGGGCCGTCGACGATGGTGCCCAGGTCCTCGAGGTAGACCGGGCGTCCGCCTCGGCTGGAGATCACGACGTCGCGCAGCTCATCGGCGCCGCCGAAGAACTGCCCCACGTCGACCTGCAGCTCCGTGTTCGCGACCGCGGTGCTGCCGGCCGGCAGCCGCCAGTTGAGGCTCTCGAGAGCACGGTAGACCTGGAGCACGGACAGGTTGAAGGATGCCAGCCGATGCGGGTCGAGATCGACGCGCACCACCCGCCTCTGGCCTCCGATCACCCACACCTGGGCGACCCGGGGGTGGCGGGTCAGCTCGGCCTTGAGCTCGTCGGCGACCCGCCGCAGCTCGGCGGTGGAGGCGCGCTCGCTCCACAGGGTGTAGGCGACCACCGGCACATCGTCGATGGTCCTCGGCTTGACGACCGGCGGCATCATGTCGCCGGGCATCTCGTCCATGGCGGACTGGATCTTGGTGTGGACCCGAAGCGCCGCCTGGTCGGGGTCCGTCCCGACCAGGAATCGCACCACGATCAGCCCGCCCGAAGGGCTGGAGGTGGAGTAGATGTACTCCACGTTCTCGATCTCGTAGAGGAGCTTCTCGAGCGGGGTCACGACCCGGTGCTCCATCTCCTCGGCGGTGGCGCCCGGGAGGCCGACCATGACGTCGATCATCGGCACCTTGATCTGGGGCTCCTCCTCCGAGGGCGTCACCAGCACCGCGAAGAGGCCGAGGAGGAGCGAGGCCACGATGATGAGCGGCGTCAGCTTCGAGTCGAGAAAAGCCTGCCCGATCCGGCCGGCGAGCCCGAGCCGGCGCCGCGTCATCTTGAGGCGCAGCGCTTCGCGGTGCGCCTGCTCGATCTCCTGCGGCGTCGGCCGGGTCGCGTCGCCGCCGCCGACAGGCGGACGGGTCTCGCCGTTACCGCTGCTCATCGCACCGTCTCCAGGGGCGTGCCGTCGGTCACCGGGCCGGGGGCGTCGAGGACCACGTGCTCACGCGGGTTGAGGCCCGAGAGGATCTCGATCCGGTCTCCCTCGAGCGCTTTGCCGGTGGTGACGGCGCGCGTGCGGGCAGTCCCGTCCGCGGCGCGGATCACAACCAGCTCGAGCCCTCCGCGCTGGTGGACCGCGGCGGCCGGCACCGAGATGACGTCGACGGCGTCGCCCCGGATCCGAGCCCTGCCGCTGAGTCCCGAGGGCACTCGGGTCGCGCCGAGATCGGCCTTGACGGTGAAGGTGTGGGTGCCGGGGTCCGCGGACGGGACGATCTCCTCGACGGTGGCGTCGACGACTCCGAGGTCGGGGCGGGCGTCGAAGCGGACCTCGATGGGGTCCTCCACGGAGAGGCGTGCGATGTCGCTTTCGCGCACCGCCAGCCACATCTGCTGGCGGCCGAGGGACTCGAGCTCGATCAGCGGCCGGCCGGGCGCCGCCAGGTCGCCGACCTCGACCATGGTGGCGACGATCCTGGCGGCGAATGGCGCCCGGACCTCGGACTCCTCCGCGATCGAGGCGGCCGTCAGGACCGTCCCCCGGGCCTGCTCCACCGCGCCCTTGGCCTGCTCGTACTGCATCCGCGCCATGTCGAGTTCCTGCTCGGATGCCGCGTTGTCCGCATGCAGCGCCTGGAAGCGCTCGAAGTTGCGCTCGGCGAGGGCGAGCGCGGCCCGCGCCTGGGCGAGCGCACCCTCGCTCTGGGCCAGCTGACCCTGCGCCGCCTCGGGCTCGATCTCGAGTAGCAGCTGCCCTTTGGAAACCACCGAACCCGCGTTCACGTGGAGAGCGACCACGGGGCCCGTGACACGGCTCGAGACGGCGGCGCGGCGAGCGGGTTGGACGATACCCCGCACCTCGATTTCTCGCGCGCCGCTCGACGCCTCGACCTCGGTGGTCGTCACCTGCAGCGGCTCGAGCTCGGCGCGGGTGTGGGCCGGTGTGTCACCTCCGCAGCCCGCGGCGAACGCGACGAGGACAGCGGGGACGAGAATGACGAGGGGTTTCGTGAAGGCGTTCATCGGGACTCCTCCGTGATGGTTGTCAGGGTCGCTCCGGACACGAAACGCAGCCGATAGGTGGAGAGGGCGACGTCGTAGCGGGCGACGAGCTCGCGCATCTCCGCCTCGCGCAGGGCGGTCTCGGCGTCGAGCAGGTCGATCATCCGGTCGAGGCCCTGCCTGAAGCGGCTCTCCCGGACCCGGAGGCCCTCGCGGGCGGCTGCGAGCGATGCTGTGGCGGACTCGCGGCGGACACGGGCGGTGGCCAGGTCCTGCCAGGCCTGCTGCACCTCGAGCCGCACGCCCTCCTCGAAGCGGTCGACGTCGGCCTCGAAGGCGGCCGCCTCGTGGCGCGCGGCGGCGCGGGCGGCGTTCCCCGAGCCCCCGCCCCAGAGGTCGATCTTGGCGACCGCCATCACGCTCCCCGAGCCGCCGTTCGATCCGAAGATCGTGTCGTCGTAGAGCCCGTAGTGGCCGACGACGGCGATCTCGGGGAAGTAGCCGGGCCGGGATGCCTTCTCTTCGAGCCTCCCGGCCTCGAGCTTGAGACGCGCCGCGAGGAGGTCGTGTCGTTCTTCGAGAGCGGCGCTCGTCAACTCGCCGAGCTCGCCCGCGATCGCAGGCGGCTCGGGTAGCGGCGCCAGGCTACGCGGGGTCTGCTGGTCGGCGGCCATCTGGAAGTTGAGGGTCGACTGGGCGAGCCGGGCGCCGCTGGCGGCCTGGCTCAGATACTCGTCCATCTCCGACAGGTAAACCCTGGCCCGCAGGACGTCGGCGTCGAGGATCATCCCCTGGGCGGCGAACTGCTCGGCGATCCTGAGGTGCTCGGCGGTGGTCGCTCTCGATTTCTCGAGCAGCGCCACCTGCTCCCGCGCCTTGGCGAGATTGATGTAGGCGGCGATCGTCTCGTAGGCCACCCGCTCGCGGGTGAACGCGAGGCTGTGGTCCTCGGCCGTGGCCATCGACTCGGCCTGCCCGATCCGCGCCGACAGCTGGCCTCCGGTGTAGACCGGCAGCTCGAGGTCGAGGCGCGTGCTCCACGTGGACAGGGGGTCGGGGCGATTGGGGTCGGAGAGGAAGAACTCCTGCAGGTCGAAGCGCTCCTGGTTGAGGCTCAAAGCGAAGACCTCGGCGGGGTTGTCGGTGTAGCTGAAGCTCTCGCTGAGACTGATCTTCGGCAGGCGGTGGTTCCTGCTCGCGTCCACGCGCGAGGCCGCAGCCGCGGCGCGCTCGCGGGCCGCCGCGAGCTCGCGGCTGTTGCCGGAAGCTGCTGCGACCGCCTCGTCCAGCGTCAGATCCTGGGCCCCGGATGCGAAAGCCGCGGTGACGGCGATGACTGTCAGGAGTGGGATCGGGCGCATCGGCTGCCTCCACAAAATCACTTCATAACTATTTAGGAATATACATAAATTCTGAGGCCTGTCAAGCCCGGTTTCCTGCTCCGCTCTGCTGCTCGCCGTCGCGGCCAGGGTGCGGGACGAAAGGGGCCTGGAAACGACAACCCGTCGGCGGCGTCTCTCGGTCGATTATCGATATCGATTCTTACTGCCATTGCCTATCTCAAGACGGCCGAAGCGTACCCGGATTCTACGCTGCCGGCGCTTCCGCGTGAAGCCCCGCGGTCAGATATGTGTTGCGAACGGGTGGACGCCCCACGGCCGGGCCGGGACCACGGCCCTCAGCCGGCTCATGGTGCCCGCAACTCCGGGTTGGTCGCCTCGTGATCGGTGGTGAACTCCTCGAGGATCAGCCGGGCGGTCGCGCCGCGTCCGGCTCCCTCGCTGTCGAGCTCGAGGGTTCCGCCCATCAGTTCGGCGAGGCGGCGCGAGATGGTGAGACCGAGGCCGGTGCCGCCCTGCTGCCGGGTGGTCGACCCGTCCACCTGGTAGAACGAGGCGAAGATCTTCTCGAGCTCGTCGCGCGCAATCCCCGAGCCCGTGTCCTGAACGGTGAGAAGCACGCCGCGATCTATCCTCCGGCAGTCCATCGTGATCGACCCGCCGCGGCCCGTGAACTTGAAGGCGTTGGACAGTAGATTGGTCAGGATCTGCGCCGTGCGGTCGGGGTCGGCCCATACGACGAGCTTGCTGTCGGTTCCGCGGACGTGGAGGTTCAGCCCTTTGCTCTTCACTTGGTGTTTGAAGAGCACCTGCGCTTCCTCGAGCACGGTGCGCACCGGGACCGGCGCGAAGTGGACCTCGAGGCGCCCTGCCTCGATCTTCGCCAGGTCGAGCACGTCGTTGATGATGTTGAGGAGGTTCTCGGCCGACTCGTGCGCGATCTTGAGGAACTCGCGCTGCTTGTCGGGGTCCGGCACCGCGCCGTCCATGATCAGGCGCAGGAAGCCGAGGATCGCGGTCAGCGGCGTGCGCAGCTCGTGCGAGGTGTTGGCGAGAAACTCGGACTTCAGCCGCGAGGCCTCGAACGCCACCGCGCGCTGCTCGTCGAGCTCGCGCACCAGCTGTGCGAGGGAAACCGCGCCGCCGAGCAGAAAGCCGATCTGGGTCAGGAGATCGACGTCGTCGACCACGAGGTCGAGGGGCACGGCCGAGGTGGCGAGCAGCACCCCCGCCGAGCGCCCGGCGGCGGTCAGCGGCAGATAGTTGAGGTGGCCGATGCCGTGTGCCGAGGACAGCCACTCCGCGAGCTCCTCGCCGACGACGGTCGCGGCCACCGTGGTCTGGGGGATCCCTTCGGAGAAGGCCGTCCAACACGGGTGGTCGCCCGCCTGGACGGCATGGAAACGGTCGCGCTCGAAGGCCTCCACTCCCGGACCGGTGCCGGCCACGAGGTGCAGACCGTGGCCCGCCGAACGGTAGAGCAGCAGCGACCTCAGCGGCAGCAGCTCGCGGCCCATGTCGAGGAAGCGGTCGAGGATCCGCTGCTCCTCGACCTCCCCGGCAACCGTCTGCGCGACCGCGGACAGGAAGGCGAGCCGGGACTGGCGTGCTTCGGCCGCGCGCCGCGCCATGTGCAGGTCGGTGATGTCGGTGGCCACCACCTGAATCAGGGTCTCGTTGGCCACCGGGTCGATGACCGGCTGCATCTGCGTGCTGAGCCAGTGCAGGTTCCCGGAGGTGTCCTCCACCCGCACCACCTGCTCCCACGACTGCCGGCCTTCCTCGAGGACGGCCGGGATCGCCGCGTAGATCTGCGGGCGGTGCTGCTCGTGGATGCGGCCCAGCCAGTCGGCGCCGCCGCCTGAATCGTGCGTGATGCCGAACAGGCTGCCGGCCGCCCGGTTGGCGAAGCGGACGTTGCGATCGCGGTCGACCGACAGCACCAGAACCGGCAGGCTGTCGAGCAGGATGTCGGTGCGGCTGCGCAGCCGCTTGAGCCGGTCGGACAGGGCGATCTGCGATTCGAGGAGATTGACGTTCTCGAAGACCGCACCGACCGTGGGCGTGGCGAGGCTGAGGGCGACCAGGACGAACCCCCACATGAAAGGACTGTCGTAGGGGCTGCGCGACCACGACAGGTTCATGTGGGCCACGGCGTTGAGCAGGAACGCGGCCCCCAGCCACACCTCGCGCGGCTGGCGCCGTTCGCCGCCGCTCAGCATCGGCACCAGGGCGGCGACCAGGAACACCGCCGCCAGTCCGGCTTCGACCGGTGCGATGGCTTGCACCAGATCGTGGTCGCGGAGGTACTCGAAGCCGGCCCATACCGCGACTGCGATCATGATCGCGGCCGCGGTGCGCAGTCCCCGGCGCGCCGATCCGTGGGCAGCCTCTCGCTGGAAGGTGAAGAGCAGGATGGTGGCGGCCAGGGTCTGGGTGAGTACCCAGGAGACGCTCGCGATGGCGTCGCGCGCCGGCATCGAATCGACGAAGACCTCGATCACCAGCAGCAGCAGGAAATGACCCGCGATCGGCAGGAAGACGATCTGCACCCGGCGGTCGAAGAGGTCGCCGAGCAACCGCCAGCGGACCTCGAAGAACCACGCTGCGAGCGAGGCGAGCAGGGCGTTGAAGGCGACCAGCAGCAGGTACTCGTTGCGGTCGCCCTGCCACTGGAGCACGGTCTGAAGAACCGCGATCGAGAGCCCCGCTGCGGCAGCCGAAAGGACCGCGGTCAGCCGTGCCTGCGGACCTGCGCTCTCGGTCGCGACGAAGACCCGTCCGGCTGTCACGGACGACGAGCGCTCGCTTTTCGGGATCTCGCCATGCGACGAGTATACCGTCGGGGGGCCCTTCACTTGATTTGCCGTCGGTATTTGTTAGGGTGTCGTCCATCCAACGGAATTGTGGGGTCGTACGTGGCGTTCTCCGAGCGGCCCTCGTGGCGGGCATTCAATGAACCGAAGAGGAGAGAAGACGATGAAAAGGTGGATGTTGGTGATTGGTGTGATTCTCGGCCTGAGCGCCGTACCGGCGTTGGCCCAGGAGGCCGAGGACGCAGGCGAGGCGCCGGCCCCGATCTGGACCGGATCGCTCGGCCTCGCCTACCTCGCGACCACGGGCAACTCGGAGACCTCGACCTTCGGCCTCGATTTCACGACCGAGCGTAGGCCGACCC
>DATIVB010000072.1:0-2058 GCA_035466375.1 Chondromyces sp. | reverse complement strand
CACCAGAAGGCGGGCTCGCGGCACGTGATCTCGGTGCACGGCGACTACTGGACCAGCCACTGCCTGGCCTGCCGCCGGGAGTACGACCTCGATTCGATGACGCGGATGGTGCACGAGGTGGAGGTCCCGCGCTGCTCCTGCGGCGCCGTCATCAAGCCCGACGTGGTCTTCTTCGGCGAGCCGGTGCACGGGCTCGACGAGGCCGCGAGCGTCGTGTCGAGGAGCGACCTGCTGCTCGTTCTCGGCTCCTCGCTCTCCGTCTATCCTGCTGCCTTCCTCCCCGAGGCAGCCGGCGGCGACGTCGTGGTGGTCAACAACGGCGAGGTGGGCCTCGCGCCCGGCCCCGACCGGTACTTTGTCGATGCCGACCTGGACGGCTTCTTCGGCGAGGTGCGGTCGATCCTGGCCCCCTGAATCCGGTACTACCGCGAAGATCGCGCCCCGCCTCTGCTCAGTAGATGGGCGTCGCGCACAGCCGCTTGGCACATTGGTCGATCCGGAAATCCAGGAGGCCTCATCCGAATAAACTCAAACCGTTGATCATGAGTCACTTCCGTTTTCGCGTTTGCGAAGCGAAAACTTGGCACGGAGTGTGCTGTTCCGCTGAACAGAACCGGGTGCCCTCGACACCGGGCAGCCGCCGCGGGTCGAGGGCACAGCAAACGAACGGCACGGAAGGATCGTTCGATGGGTTCGAGCGCGACTCCTCCTCGCGCGTCTCGGTCCGGCCACCCCCTCCGAAGGCCGGACCGATTTTTCGTTCGGCTCCCGGCGTGCGCCGCGGCACCGCTCAGACACCGCTCTGCCCTGCAGGAAGGACTCAGTCGTTCTCGATCCCGAGCCGCTTGATCTTCATGCTCAGCCCGTTGCGGGTCACGCCCAGAAGCCGAGCCGCCTCGGAGTGATTGCCCTCGGCGCGCTCGAGGGCGCGCTCGATGAGCCGCTTCTCCACCGCCTCGAGGTGGTGCTTGATCTCGAGGGTGCTGCTTTCGACCTCCGGCTCGTCGGGGACGGGCTCGGACAGGACCGCCGGTGAGATCATGGCGGTTTCGATGGTGTGGCCGGGGGGGCACACGGCGACCAGGCGGGTGAGCTCGCGCTGCAGCTGGCGGATGTTGCCGGGCCAGGCGGCGTTCTGCAGCGCTTCCATCGCCGCGACCGAGAGCCCGCGGATCGCCTTCTGGTTCTCCTTCGCTGCGCGCTCGAGAAAGAACCGGGCGAGGGCGGGGATGTCCTCCCGGCGACGCCGCAGCGGCGGCACGCGGAGCTCGCAGCCGGCGATGCGGTAGAAGAGATCCTTGCGGAAAACGCCGTCGCGGACGCGCTGCTCGAGGTCGGTGTTGGTGGCGGCGACGATCCGCACGTCCACCGAGATCGGGGACGAGGCGCCGAGGGGCTGGACCTCGCCCTCCTGGAGGGCGCGCAGGAGCTTGGCCTGCAGCGCGGGGGCCATGTCGCCGATCTCGTCGAGGAAGAGGATCCCGCCGTTGGCGAGCTGCAGCTTGCCGCGGCGGCGGGTGACGCCGGTGGCGACGCCGGCCTCGATGCCGAAGAGCTCGGCCTCGAGGAGGTCGGGAGGTATGGCGGTGCAGTTGACGACCTGCAGGGGACCGGCGGCGCGGTCCGAGGAGGTGTGCAGGATGCGCACCACGTGCTCCTTGCCGACGCCCGTCTCGCCGGTCACGAGCAGGGGGACGCTGCCGCGGAGGAAGGTGGCGAGCTGCCGGTAGAGCGCCGTCATGGCCGGGGAGCGGCCGACCACGTGCCAGTCCGGGAACTGCAGGTCGGGGGCGACCGCAGGTTCGGACGCGGCGCGCCCGTTCTCCGGCACCGGGACGGTGGCCGACTCGAACATCCGCAGCGCCACCTCGAGGAACGGCCGTTCCGCCGCCGAGATCTCGGTGCCGGCGACGAGCAGGGCGGTGCTCCAGCCGCCCTCGACCCAGGCGACCGCAGCTGCGGCCGGGCGCCCACCGTCGAGAGCGTGCGAGGAGATCCGCACCCTGCCGGAACGAGCATCACGAAGGCCGTCGATGGCAGCCGCGCGGTGCCAGCGCT
>DATIVB010000071.1:0-6310 GCA_035466375.1 Chondromyces sp. | reverse complement strand
GAATCCGGCCGCGGCCCTCGCCGCTCTGATCACCGTCGTGTTGCTCGCCGCCTGCGGCGGCGGGAACGGCAACGGCCGCATCCATGCCTCGGGCCACATCGAGGCGACCGAGGTCCACCTCGCCGCCACGGTCAGCGGCCGCCTGCTCGAGGCGCCGTTCGAGGAGGGGGACGCCGTGCGCGGGGGCGACCTCGTGGCGCGCCTCGAGACCCTCGACGCCGAGCACCGCCTGGCCCAGGCACGGGCGACGGTGGCGGTTGCCGACGCGCAGCTCCGCCTGCTGCTGGCCGGCACCCGGGCCGAGGATCTGAATCGCGCGGAGGACCGCCTCGCCCAGACCCGGGCGGAGCTCGACGCCGCGGCTCGCGATCTCGTCCGCCTCGAAGGCCTGGCCGAGCGCGGCACGGCCACCGACAAGGCCCGCGACGACGCCGAAACGCGGCACGAGGTCGCCGTGCGGGCCGAGGCCGCTGCGCGGTCCGAGCTCGAAAAGCTCGTCAGCGGCCCGCGCAGCCAGGAGATCGAGGCCGCACGCGCCGGTCGGGCTGCCGCCGAGGCCCAGGTGGCGGCGGTCAATCAGCAGATCGCCGACGCCACCGTCGTCGCGCCGCGCGACGGCGTGCTCACCGAGCGGGTCGCGGAGCCAGGCGAGGTGCTGCCGCCGGGCACCACGATCGCGGTCCTGGTCGACCTCGCGCGGCCCTGGCTCAACGTGTGGGTCGACGAGCCGTCGCTGGCGGCGATTCGGCTCGGCGACCCGGTCGAGGTGCGGGTCGACGGCCACGCCGAGGCGCTCGCGGGCACCGTGGCCTACGTCTCCGATGTCGCCGAGTTCACTCCGAAGAACGTGCAGACCCCGGAGGAACGCGCCAAGCTCGTCTTCCGGGTGAAGATCGCCCTCGACAACCCGGAGGGGCTGTTCAAGCCGGGGATGCCGGCCGACGCCTGGTTCGGCGGGCAGTCGTCGGAGTCGGGCGGATGAGCGATCCGGCCGTGCTCGCCGCTCGCGACCTCGAGGTCCGCTACGGCGCCAACGAGGCGGTGCGCGGGGTGTCCTTCGAGGTCGCGCCGGGCGAGGTCCTCGGTCTGATCGGGCCCGACGGGGCCGGCAAGACCTCGACCCTGCGGGTGCTGGCAGGCCTGCTGCGGGCGTCGGCGGGGACCGCGGAGGCGTGGGGGGCGCCGTGCTGGGAGCAGCGGCGGGCTCTGCACCACCGGCTCGGCTACCTGGCGCAACGATTCGCGCTCTACGGCGACCTCACGGTGGACGAGAACGTCCAGTTCTTCGCCCTGATGTACGGCGTCCCCGCCTGGCGCGACCGCCGGACCCGACTGCTCGAGCTGGTCGGCCTCGACCGCTTCCGCGACCGGCTCGCCGAGCGGCTCTCCGGGGGCATGAAACAGAAGCTGGCCCTGGCCTGCACCCTGATCCACTCGCCGGAGGTGCTGCTGCTCGACGAGCCCACCACCGGCGTCGACCCGGTGACCCGGCGCGAGCTCTGGCGGCTGCTCGCCGAGCTGGTGGGCGACGGTCTCACCCTGGTGGTGGCGACCCCCTACCTCGACGAGGCCGAGCGCTGCACGCGGGTGGTGCTGATGCACCGCGGCGAGGTGCTCGCCGACGGCCGACCCGCCGCCATACCCGACCGCTTGCCCGGCACGGTGGTCGCGGTCGTCGCCGCCGACCGCAACGCCGCGTCGGCGGTCTTCGAGGGCGTCCCGGAAATCGCCGACGTCGCGGTGTTCGGTGTCGCCCTCCACGTGCGCGTCGACGAGGCGGCCGAGCGCGCACAGCAACGGGTGCGGCGGCTGCTGGCCGAGGCCGGCGTCGACGCCGAGGTCCGCGCCGTGCCGGCGACGCTGGAGGACGCCTTCCTCTACCTGACGACTCATGAAACGAGGCGCGCGGAGGCGACATGAAGTACGCGGTGTCCTGCCTGATGATCCTGTTGCTCGGCCTTCCGGTCGCCGCCGAGGTGCTCTCCCTGGATGCGGAAGAGGCGGTCGAGCTGGCGTTGGCGGCGTCCCACCGAAGGGCCGCCGCCGAATCCCGGGTCGAGGCCGCCACCGAGCGGACGGCGGCCGCCGATGCACGGCGCCTGCCGACCCTCGACCTCGAGGCCAGCGTGGCGCGCCGC
Source organism: Chondromyces sp. (assembly GCA_035466375.1). Taxonomy (GTDB): domain Bacteria; phylum Acidobacteriota; class Thermoanaerobaculia; order Thermoanaerobaculales; family Sulfomarinibacteraceae; genus Sulfomarinibacter. The sequence continues at coordinate 4,172 of DATIVB010000071.1, read as the reverse complement.
AGCTCGGTGCCAGAAACCGCCTTCCCGGAGTCCGTTCCGGACATCGGGGGCTTCGTGCTCTTTCCCAGCATCGAGAACACCTACCGCACCGGGTTGGTTGTCAACCAGCGCCTGTGGACCGGCGGCGCCATCTCGCAGTCGCGCGAGGCGGCGCGGCACGACGAGACGGCGACCGAGGCCGAGGCGGCAACGGTGGCGGCCGACCTCCGCTACGAGGCGCGCACGGCGTACTGGAACGCGGTAGCTGCCGCCGCCGCTCTCGACGCGGCCCGCGCGGAGGAGGAGCGCGCCGGACGCTTGCTCGAGGACGCGCGCGCGCTGCGGGCCGCCGGCATGGCGGTGCGTGCCGATGAGCTGGGTGCGGAAGCACGCCTCGCGGGGGCTGAAGTGCGCGTTATCGAGGCCGAGGCCGAGGCCGCCAACCGCCTGGCCGGCCTGCGCTCCCTCCTCGGACTGCCGCCGGGATCCGAGATCGAGCTCGCCGAGAGCATTTCGCGCCTTCCTGCCGGACCTCCCGCACTCGGGACGCTCATCGCAGACGCGACTTCGAACCGGCCGGAGCTTGCGGTCCTGACGGCGCGCCGCGACGCCCTCGCGAGCCGCAGCGCGGCCGTCGCGTCCCCGGGACGCCCCCAGGTGTCGCTGGCGGCCCGTTGGGACGTGGCGCGGCCCAACGAGCGCTACCTGCCGCTCGAGGACCAGTGGAACTCGAGCTGGAGCGTCGGCGTGTTCGCAGGCTGGCGGGTCTTCGACGGCGGCCGCATCGGCGCCGAGGCGGCGGCGGTGGACGCCGAACGCGCCGCGCTGCAGGCTGATTTCGGCGAGCTGGAGCGGCGCATCGTCCTCGAGGTGGAGACCATGCGCCGCAGCCTCGAAGCGGCCCGTGCCGCCAATCTCGCGGCGGCCGCCGCGGTTGCCGCTGCCGCGGCGCGGGAATCGGACAGCCGCGACCGCTACACCTCGGGTGTCGCCACCGTGTCGGAGGTGCTGGACGCCCAGGCCGAGCTCGCCCAGGCCGAGCTGGCGCTGGTGCGCGCACGCAGCTCGGCGTGGGTCGCCGATGCCGGCCTGCGTCGAGTGGTGGGCCGGTGAACGCGCCGGCCCCCCATGACGCGGCCGAGCCGGTGGTCAGCGCCCGCGAGCTGACCCGTACCTTCGGCGACTTCGTGGCCGTCGATTCCGTGTCCTTCGAGGTGGCGCGCGGCGAGATCTTCGGCTTCCTCGGCTCCAACGGCGCCGGCAAGACCACGACCATCCGTATCCTGTGCGGGCTGCTGGAGCCGTCCGGCGGCAGCGCCACCGTGGCCGGATTCGACGTGGCGACCCAGCGCTCCGCGATCAAGACCCGGATCGGCTACATGTCGCAGCGCTTCTCCCTGTACGGCGACCTCACCGTGGACGAGAACCTGCGCTTCTGGGGCGGCGCCTACCGACTGTGGGGGCGCGAGCTGGAGGCGCGGCGGCAGTGGGCGGTGGAGGTCTCGGGCCTCGAGGCGAGTCGCGGCGCCCTGGTGCGCGACCTGCCCGGCGGCTTCAGGCAGCGGCTGGCCCTGGGCTGCGCGCTGCTGCACGAGCCGCCGGTGGTGTTTCTCGACGAGCCCACCGGAGGCGTCGACCCCGAGGCCCGGCGGCGCTTCTGGGACCTCATCGACGAGCTCTCGGCCGGCGGCACCACCGTCTTCGTCACCACCCACTCCATGGACGAGGCCGAGCGCTGCCACCGGGTTGCCCTGATGCACGCAGGCAAGCTGCTCGCTCTCGACACGATCTCGGAGCTGAAGACCATCTTCCCGTCCGACAGCGTGCTCGAGGTGTCCTGCCCCCGGCCGGCAGAGGCATTGGAGAGCCTGGAGGACGCGCCCGGAATCGAGGACGTGTCGCTGTTCGGCGACCGGCTGCACGTGGTGGTGGATCGACCACAGCGCTCCGAGGAGGTGAGGGAGGCCCTCGAGGCCGGCGGGTTTTCGCCTCTGGATCTGGAGGCGGTGACGCCGTCGCTCGAGGACGTCTTCCTCAAGGTCATCCGCGACGCGGATGCTCGGGTCGGGTCATGATCCGCCGGATCCTCGCCGTCGCCGTCAAGGAGCTCCTGCAACTGCGGCGCGACTGGCGCACGGCGCTGGCCCTGCTGGGCATGCCGGTCGTGCTGCTGATGATCTACGGCTATGCCCTGAGCTTCGACGTTCAGGACATCCGCCTCGCCGTGGTCGACCGGTCGCACAGTCGGGCCTCGCGGGACCTCGTCGACGCATTTCTCGCCAGCCGGTACTTCGTCGCGGTCGCGGCCCTCGACGATGTCCGCGCCGTCGATGCGCTGATCGATCGCGGGACGGCCCAGGCAGCGTTGGTGATCCCGGAGGACTTCGCCGCCGACCTGGCCGCCCGCCGCCCGGGCAGCGTGCAGTTCGTGCTCGACGGATCCGACGCCCAGACCGCGAGCACGATCCTCGGCTACGCGCGCGAGATCGTCGCGGCAAAGGGCCCGCCGCTCGCGGGCCTCGAGATCGAGCCGGCGGTCGCCGCCCGCCCCCTGGTCTGGTACAACCCGGACCTCGAGTCCTCGATTTTCCTGGTGCCCGGGCTGCTCGCCTTCATTCTGATGGTGACCTCGGTGATCGCCACTGCGCTCGCCGTGGTCCGGGAGAAGGAGCGCGGCACCATGGAGTCCCTGCGCGCGACGCCGCTGGTCGCGATCGAGCTCCTGGTTGGCAAGACCCTGCCCTATCTGCTGGTGGCCGGGGTCGCCGCCGCCGCCTCATTGGCCATGGCCTGGGGGCTCTTCGACGTGCCGGTGCGGGGGGCGATCGGGTGGCTCGCGGTGGTCACGGTCCTCTTCCTGGCGGGCGGCCTCGGCTGGGGCGTGTTCATCTCGACCCTGGCCGACACCCAGCAGGTGGCCTTCCAGCTCGGGCTCCTGTCCTCGATGCTGCCGACCCTCCTCCTGTCGGGCTTCATCTTCCCGATCTCGTCGATGCCGACCGCCCTCCAGGTGCTGTCGCACATCGTGCCGGCGCGCTACTTCATCGCCGCCCTGCGCGAGATCCTGCTCAAGGGCGTGGGCCCGGAGGTGTGGCTGAACGACGCGCTCGCGCTGGTGGCCTACGGCGTCTTCGTCCTGGCACTGGCCACGGCGAGGACGGTGCGGAGCCTGTGATGGGGCGGACCCGCACGACTTTCGAGGCAGTGCCGTGCGCACCCTGATCAACCTCCTGGTCAAGGAGCTCCTGCAGCTCGCGCGGGACCCGAAGATCCTGCCGATCCTTTTCGTCGCGCCGGTCGTCCAGCTCGTCATCCTCGGCTACGCCGCCACCACCGACGTGCGGCGGGTCGAGCTCGCGGTCTGCGATCTGGACCGCAGCGCCCACAGCCGCGAGCTTATCGACGCGTTCACGTCCTCGACCTATTTCCGCCTCGTGGTCGCAGTCGACGATCAGCGCGCGCTCGACCAATGGCTCGACAGCAGCCGCGCCCGCATCGCCCTCACCGTGCCCGCGGGCTTCGCCGCTGCGCGCGCCGCCGGGGAGACCGCCGCCGTGCAGCTCGTGGTCGATGGCTCCGATGCCATGGTCGGCACCGCCGGCCTGACCTACGCACAGGGGGTGCTGCGCGAGGTCGGCGCCGGCGGGCGCTCCCAACCGGTCGACCTGCTCCCCAGGGTGCTCTACAACCCGGACCTCCTGAGCCGCTACTTCCTGGTGCCCGGCGTGCTGGCGATGATCCTGATGATCATGACCATGATGCTGACCTCGATGGCGCTGGTGCGCGAGACTGAGGTCGGCACCATGGAGCAGCTGCTGGTGACGCCGCTCGCCCCCGGCGCCATCATCGCCGGAAAGCTGGTGCCTTTTGCTCTGGTGGGCACCATCGAGATCCTGACCGCCCTGCCGATCGTGCTCTTCTGGTTCGACGTGCCGCTCAAGGGCTCCTTCTTCGTGCTCGCCCTGCTGACCCTGCCCTTCATGCTCTGCACCCTCGGCCTCGGGCTGCTGGTGTCGACCGCTGCCCGCACCCAGCAGCAGGCGATGATGATCTCGACCTTCGTCTTCATGCTGCCGCAGATCTACCTCTCGGGCTTCATCTTCCCGATCCAGAACATGCCCCTGGTTTTCCAGTGGGTCACCTACGCCATCCCACTGCGCTACTACGTGACCGTGCTGCGCGGCGTTTTCCTG
>DATIVB010000070.1:0-4687 GCA_035466375.1 Chondromyces sp. | reverse complement strand
ACGCTCGCGCCGCCGGTGTCGCCGCTGTGGGCGCAGCTCGACGGGAGGCCGGTGGCCGGGCCCGAGCCCGAGCGGATACCGCGCCTGGAGCCGCGCGTGGCGGTGCTCACGACCTGGAGCGCGTGGCGGGCGCGCCACCCGCAGACCCAGGTGCTGGCGCCGCTCGAGGAGCTCAAGAGGCTGTACAAGCGCGATCCCTACCACTCCTACTTCGGGTCGGAGCTGCTGCGCTTCCCGGTCGCACCGCTGCCGCCCGAAGGGGGGCTGCACCTCAAGGACCGCGTGGTGGTGGTGACCGTCGACGGGCACGACACCGCCTTTCCCCTGCCGGCGCTCGAGGCGGCCGGCGGCGGGCCCTCAGGCTCGGTGGAGGCCGAGGCCCAGGGGCTGCGGCTGCGCATCGACTACCGGCGGGTCCCCGGCACGGCCGAGGTGACGGTGGTCGGCGGGGCCGGCGAACTGCAGGCGGTGCGCTACGGCTTCTGGTTCGCGTGGCATGCAGCAGGAAGAACGATACCTGGTATTATCTCCGCCGCCGACCGGGGCTGAGCCGGTCCCGGACCCGGCGCCGAGCCGATCACACGCCCGGAGCAACATGATGACCGTCCGCATCGAGCAGTTCTCCTACGACGACGCCATCGTCCGCAAGTTCACCCTGATGACCCTGGTGTGGGGCGTGGTCGGCATGCTGGTGGGCGTCGTCGTCGCCCTCCAGCTCGCAGCGCCGTTCTTCAACTTCGAGCTGCCGTTCCTGAGCTTCGGTCGGCTGCGGCCGCTGCACACCAACGCCGTCATCTTCGCCTTCGCCGGCAACGCCGTCTTCGCCGGCGTCTACTACTCGATGCAGCGCCTGCTCAAGACGCCGATGTACTCGAAGGCGCTGAGCGCGATCCACTTCTGGGGCTGGCAGCTGATCATCGTCGCGGCGGCCGTCACCCTCCCGCTCGGCATCACCCAGGGCAAGGAGTACGCCGAGCTGCAGTGGCCCATCGACATCGCGGTGGCCGTGATCTGGGTGGTCTTCGCGATCAACGCCTTCGCCACCATCGCCGTCCGCCGCGAGCGCCACATCTACGTAGCGATCTGGTTCTACATCGCGACCATCGTCACCATCGCACTGCTGCACATCTTCAACAGCCTGGTGGTGCCGGCCGGGCTGTGGCGCAGCTACTCCATCTACGCCGGCGTCCAGGACGCCTTCATGCAGTGGTGGTACGGCCACAACGCGGTCGGCTTCCTGTTGACGACGCCGTTCCTCGGCATCATGTACTACTTCCTGCCCAAGGCGGCCAACCGTCCGGTCTTCTCCTACCGGCTGTCCATCATCCACTTCTGGTCGCTGGTCTTCATCTACATCTGGGCCGGCCCCCACCACCTGCACTACACCGCGCTGCCGGCGTGGGCCTCGACCCTCGGGATGCTGTTCTCGATCATGCTGTGGATGCCCTCCTGGGGCGGCATGCTCAACGGCCTCCTGACCCTGCGCGGGGCGTGGCACAAGGTGGCCACTGACCCGGTGCTCAAGTTCTTCGTGGTGGCGATCACCTTCTACGGCATGTCGACCTTCGAGGGGCCGCTGCTGTCGGTGCGGTCGGTCAACCTGCTCTCCCACTACACCGACTGGACCATCGCGCACGTCCACTCCGGCGCCCTCGGTTGGGTCGGCTTCCTGACCTTCGGCATGATCTACTGGTTGCTGCCGCGCCTCTTCCAGACCGGCCTGTGGAGCCAGAAGCTGGCCGAAGCCCACTTCTGGTTGGGCACCATCGGCATCCTCCTCTACATCGTCGCCATCTACGCCGCAGGCCTCACACAGGGCCTGATGTGGCTCGCCTTCGACGATCAGGGCTACCTCAAGTACGGCGACTTCGTGGAGACCACGCTGCGGCTGATTCCCATGTACTGGGTGCGGGTGATCGGCGGCGTCGCCTACCTGACGGGCGCCCTGATGCTGGGCCTCAACTTCTTCATGACCTGGCGCAACCGCCCCGCCGCCTACGAGGTGCCGGTGCACGAGGCGCCCGCCCTCGAGAAGGACTACCAGGACCGCCCCGAGCCGGCCTCGCCGCTGGCCACCTCGGGAGCCCACGTCGCCAACGTCGCCTACACGCTCGAGCGCTTCTTCTCGACCACCTGGCACCGGCGCTGGGAACGCCTGCCCCTGACCTTCACCGTCGCGGTCGTGGTCGCGGTGGTGGCGGCGTCGCTTTTCGAGATCATCCCCACCTTCCTCATCAAGTCCAACGTGCCCACCATCGCCACCGTCACGCCCTACACGCCGCTCGAGCTCGCGGGCCGCGACATCTACCTCTCCGAAGGCTGCTACAACTGCCACTCGCAGATGGTGCGGCCGATCCGGGCCGAGACCGAGCGCTACGGCGAGTACTCCAAGGCGGGCGAGTTCGTGTGGGACCACCCGTTCCAGTGGGGCTCGCGCCGCATCGGCCCCGACCTGCACCGGGTCGGCGGCAAGTACCCCGACCTGTGGCACCTGCGGCACATGGACGACCCGCGCGCCATCACCGCCGGCTCGATCATGCCCGCCTATCCGTGGATGCTGACCAGCGACCTCGATTTCGAGTCCATCGAGCCCGTCATGCGCGCCCACCGCGCGCTCGGCGTGCCCTACAGCGAGGAGGAGATCGCCGCCGGCGTCGCCGCAGCGCGCGAGCAGGCCGAGGCCATCGCAGCCGGCATCGTCGAGCAGGGCGGCCCGGAGGGCCTCGCCGACAAGCAGGTGGTGGCCCTGATCGCCTACCTGCAGCGCCTCGGGACCGACATCATGAAGCCGGAGCCGGTGGCGCAGGAAGAGGCGACCGGGCAGGCGGACGGGGCGGCCGAGAAGACCGCCGCAGAACCGGGGGCCGCCGCCGGCCCCGGGGAGGCCTCGTGAACCTGTCCGACGCGATGTCGGCGGCCGGCCTGTCCGAGTGGGCCGAGCTCGCACTGATCCTGAGCTTCATCGCCTTCGCAGGCATTGTCGTCTGGGTCTTCGTGATCCGCCGCCGCCGCTCCTACGAGCACGCCCGCAGGCTACCCCTCGAGAACGGCGCCGACGGCGGGCAGCGCGACGGCGGCGGGAAGGAGCGCCAATGAGCACCGAGCGCAACGGCCATCCTCCGGCGGTCCCCGAGGAAGACCACCTGCTGGACCACTCCTACGACGGCATCCAGGAGTACGACAATCCGCTGCCGAGCTGGTGGCTGGCGATCTTCTGGATCACCATCGTCTTCACGCCGCTCTACATCCTCTACTACCACTACGGCGGCGGCGCGCTGCCGGAGGAGAAGTACGACGAGGAGATGATCGCCTTCTTCGACCGCCAGGCCGAGGAGTTGCAGGCCTTGGGCGAGATCACCGAAACGACGCTAGCCGGCCTGACCGACGACGCCAGCATGATGAACAGCGGCAAGAAGATCTTCCAGAGCAAGTGCGCGACGTGCCACGGGATGTTCGGCGAGGGCGGCATCGGCCCCAACCTCACCGACAGGTATTGGCTGCACGGCGCGCAGCTGACGGACATCTACCGCACGGTTCGCGAGGGCGTGACCGACAAAGGCATGCTGGCCTGGGAGCGGCAGCTGCGCCCCGCCGAGCTGATGGCGGTGAGCGCGTACGCAGGGTCCCTACTCGGCAGCGAACCGCCCAATGCCAAGGAGCCGCAGGGTGAGCGCATCGCGCGGCTGCCGCCGTCGGAGCTCGACGACGCCGACAGCGAGGCGTCCGGCGACGACGCCGGCGCCGAGACCGAGCCCGCGGCCTCCTGAGGTCCGCCGTGACCATGTCTTCGAACGCGCCGGAGGCCCAGGAGCGGGTGCTCTCGACTCTCAACCGGGACGGCAGCCGGCGCTGGATCCGGCCCAAGCTCTCCAAGGGGCGCCACTACCGGCGGCGGCTCGCGACCGCGTGGGCGCTGGTCGCGGCCTTCACCCTGGTCCCGATCCTGCGGTTCAACGGCAAGCCGCTCATGCTGTTCGACATCCCGAAGCGCGAGTTCATCTTCTTCGGCACGACCTTCCTGCCCACCGACACCTTCCTCCTGATGCTGCTGCTGTTCGGGATCTTCATCGGCATCTTCCTGATCACCGCGGTGCTCGGCCGGGTGTGGTGCGGCTGGGCCTGCCCGCAGACGGTCTACATGGAGTACATCTACCGCCCCCTCGAGAACCTCATCGAGGGCGGTCGGACGCGCCAGATGGAGCTCGACGCTCACGGGCCAGATCTCCGCCGTGTTCTCAAGTACGCCGTCTTCTTCGCGGTCTCGGCCTTCCTCGCCAACACCTTTCTCGCCTACTTCGTGGGCTGGGACCGGCTGCTCGGGTGGATGACCAGCCCGCCGACGAGGCACCCCACCGCCTTTGCGGTGATGCTCGGCACGACCCTCCTGATGTTCTTCGACTTCGCCTGGTTCCGCGAGCAGACCTGCATCGTCGCCTGCCCCTACGGCCGCTTCCAGTCGGTGCTCCTCGACCGGCACTCGCTGATCGTCGGCTACGACACCGCCCGCGGCGAGCCCCGCGCGCCGTGGCGCAAGGCGGAGGAACGTTCGGCGGGCGACTGCATCGACTGCCACCTCTGCGTCTCGACCTGCCCCACCGGCATCGACATCCGCGACGGCCTGCAGATGGAGTGCATCCACTGCACCCAGTGCATCGACGCCTGCGACGCGGTGATGGACCGCGTCGGC
>DATIVB010000069.1:0-5178 GCA_035466375.1 Chondromyces sp. | reverse complement strand
AGCGCACCCGCGAGATCGGTGTCCGCAAGGCGGTCGGAGCCCGCAGGTCGGACATCCTGGTGCAGTTCCTGATCGAGGCGGTGACGATCTCGCTGGTCGGCGGGCTGATCGGCGTGCTCGCCGGCTGGGGCCTCGGAATCCTCGGCGCCAAGGCGATCCCGGGCTTCCCGCCGGCCCACGTGCCGCTGTGGGCGGTCGCTCTGGGTTTCGGCTTCGCGGCCCTGGTGGGCGTCTTCTTCGGCACCTACCCGGCGGCCAAGGCCTCCGCGCTCGACCCGATCGAGGCGCTGCGAAGAGAGTGAGGAATGAGGAATTAGGAATTCGGAATGCCGCCGGCCCGCCCAGCCGCCCAGTTCGGATTTCGGATTTCGGATTTCCAGCCACCCCCCGTTCGAGTTTTGAGTTTTGAGTTTTGAGTTTTGAGTTCCCGCCCGACCACCCGGGCGAGATCGGAATTGCTGTGCGGGGGTCCCGGAGGCACAGAGCTGGCACCCGCCCGCCCGGCACGCGGGACGCGTGCCCCACAAGGGCAAACCCGCTGATTGTGGCCGGCTTTGTGGGGCAGCCGTCCCGGCTGCCGGGCGGGTGGTGGCACCCAACGTTCAGACGTTCGAACGTTCAACGTTCAGACGTTCAAACGACGGTCGCTGGGGGTTGCAGATAGAATGAGTGAGACGCGGTACGTCCGCGGGGAGGAATCGCCCTGGGTTCGAGCATCTTCAAGCGCACGCTGCGGCAGCCGAAGGATGTGATGCTGCGGGAGCTCGACGGGGAGTCGGTGCTGCTCAACCTCGACAACGGGCGCTACTACGGCCTCGACGAGGTGGGGACCCGGTTGTACGAGCTGCTCACCACCTCCGCGTCGGTGGAAGCGGCGCTCACGGCGGCCCTTCAGGAGTACGAGGTCGGTGAGGCGACGCTGCGCGGCGACCTCTCGGCGCTGATCGCCCGCCTGGTGGACGAGGGACTGCTCGAGATCGCGGATGCCGATGCGGGCCCGTGAGCTGATCGCCGAGGCACGCCGACTGAGCCGGAGCGAGCGCCGGGAGCTGGTGCGCGCCTGGGCGGAGCTGCCCGCCGTGTGGCTCGGGTTGCGGGTCTTGCCGACGCGCCGCCTTCTCGAGATCTCCCGCGGGCCCTCCGGAAAAAGGAACGGAAGCTGCTGCGACGCGGCCGACGGACGCCGGGCGGCACGGCTCGTGAACGCCGCCGCACGCTGCAGCCCCTTCCCGCACACCTGCCTCACCCGCTCCATCGTGCTCGCGCGGCTCTTGCGGCGGCGCGGCGCCGCCGCGGAGATCCGGATCGGCGTCCTGCGCGAGGGCAACTCCCTGGCCCACGCATGGGTCGAGGTGGACGGCGAGGCGGTCAACGACACCCCCGACGTCGCCGAGCGGCACGCCGTATTCGACCGCGGCCTCGCGCCCAAGATCTGAGGCTCCGGTGAGCGGCATCGCGGCCCTCCTCCACCTCGACGGCCGGCCTGTCGGAGCGGAGCGGCTTGCCGGCATGGTGGCGATGCTGCGGCTGCGCGGGCCGGACGGGGCCGGCGCCCGGATCGACGGCCAGGCCGGCCTCGGCCACAGCGCGCTCGACACCACGCCGGAGGCGGCCTCCAAGGACCAGCCGCTGGTGCGTGGGGAGCTGGTGGTGAGCGCGGACGCGCGCCTCGACGACCGCGAGGCGCTGACCCACACGCTCGGCCTCGCCCCGAGCACCGGCGACGCCGGCCTGATCGCCGCAGCCTACGAGCGCTGGGGGGAGCGCTGCCCGGAGCGGCTCGAGGGCGACTTCGCGTTCGCGATCTGGGACCGTGCGCACCGGCGCCTGTTCTGCGCGCGCGACCGTTTCGGAGTCCGGCCCCTGTACGTGCACCACCAGCCGGGCAAGCTCTTCGCCCTGGCGTCGGAGCCGGCGGCGATCCTCGTGATTGAGGAGGTTCCCTACCGCATCAACGAGGCTCGAATCGCCGACTTCCTGGTCACCCAGCTCGAGGGCATCGATCTGACTTCGACCTTTTTCGAGGAGATCTTCCGCCTCCCGCCGGCGCACGCGATGGCCGTCGACCCTGCGGGCGCGCGGCAGTGGCGCTACTGGGAGCTGGAGCCGGGCCCCGAGCTGCGGCTGGGCTCGGACGGGGCTTACGCCGAGGCCTTCCTCGAGGTCTTCACCGAGGCCGTCCGCAGACGTCTGCGGGGCGCGGACACCGTCGGCTCGATGCTCAGCGGAGGCATGGACTCAGGCAGCGTGGCCGCGGTGGCCCGCGAGCTGCGCGCGGAGGCCGGAGACGGTCCGCTGCCGGTCTTCTCCGCGATCGGCCCGGAGCCTGCAAGTTGCGTCGAGACCGCGACCATTCTCGCAGCGCAGGCGATGGGAGGGCTCGAGCCGCACTCGGTCAGCCACGCCGAGCTCGACGAGCTGCTGCCGGAGCTCGCGGAGCTGGGCTGGGACGTCGACGAGCCCTTCGACGCCTCCATGATCCTGCCACGCGCGGTCTACCTCCTCGCCCACCGACGCGGCGTCAAGGCGGTGCTCGACGGGATCGACGGCGACACGATCCTCGGCGAGGGCAGCCACCTCGCGCGGCTGCTGCGCCGCGGCCGCTGGCTGACGGCGTGGCGCGAGGCGGTCGGCCAGAACCGCTTCTGGGGAGGCGCCTACCCGGCCTGGTCCGAGCTCGGGCGGGGGGCCGTCCGAGCCTTCGCACCGGCACCGCTGTATCGGCTCGGACGCCGCCTGCGCGGCCGCTCGCCCTCCGCGCAGCTGCAGGCCAACATCGAGAAATCGTTGATATCCAGCGACTTCGCGCGCCGCATCCGACTGGGTGAGCGGCTCGAGGCCCTTGCGGCGCTCCGGCCGCCCACACTTCCAGCCGATCTGACCGGAGAAGCGGTCCGCGCCGTCAGCCACCCCTACCTCACGGTGGGCGTCGAGCGCTACGGGCGGACGGCCGCAGCCCTCGGCCTCGAGCCGCGCCACCCCTATCTCGACCGGCGCGTCGTGGAGCTCTGCGTCTCGCTGCCCGGCAGCCAGAAGCTCGGCGGCCGCCCAAAGGCCGTGCTGCGACGAGCGATGAGCGGCACGCTTCCCGAGGCGGTGCTTCGGCGCCGCGGCAAGGAGCACCTGAGTCCGGAGTTCACGGCGGCCGTGGCGGCGGCGGAGCGGGCTTGCATCACCCGCATCCTCGAGGTCGACGCCGGTCTGTTGTCCCCCTACCTCGACATGGGTGAGCTGCGGTCGGCCTGCGAGGAGTGGTCTGCAGGTCGCAACGGGCGAAGGCTGGCGTGGGTCCTCGAGGCCGCGCACCTCGCCCGGTGGCTGGAGCGCTCCGCTTCGCGCCCATCGCCGGCGGCCCGCGCCGGCCCCCGCGATCCCCCGTCGTCTATAATCGACAGCGAGGAGCCGTGCAATGGATGACAACCGCTCGCCAACGGCCCCAGCTGGGCCGGTCCGGACCTCCGGGCGCCGCCCCTACGGGGCTCCGCGCCTGGTGGTCTACGGCGAGGTGCGCGAGCTCACGGCCGGCGGCACCGGCAATGCGTCCGAGAACGCCCCGGGACCTGATCCCAGTAAGCGGCGACCGTGATGCCGCGGGCCGCAGCCCGCGCAGCCCGTCCTGTGGTGCAACGCCCGCTGACCTGACCACTCCCTTTTCGAGCTGCTCCCCGTGACGAACTATTGCTACGCCGGCCTCGTGCTGTCGAGTTCGCTGGCACTTCCCGAGCTTCCTGCGGCCGGTGCCCGACGGCCGGGCGAGGCAGCGATCGCGTTCGAAGTGATCACCAGTTCCCCGCCGGAGCCGGAAGCCGGCAGATGGGTCGACTTTCCGATCGGCGACGGTCGCGAAGCCCCGCCCGCGGTCGCGAGAACTGACGGCGGCTACCTGCTGCGCTTTCCGACGGAGGCCGATTTCCTGATCTCGCCCGACGCCAGCCGGGTGGTCTGCAGTCCGCATGGTGCGCAGGCGGAGAAGACCATCCGCCACCTGCTCCTCGACCAGGTCCTGCCCCGGGTCGTCGCCCACCGGGGGCGGCTGGTCCTCCACGCGGGGGCGTTCGAGCTGACGGGCGCGGCCGTGGCCGTCGTCGGCGCCAGCGGCCTCGGCAAGTCGACGCTCATCGCCGGCTTCCACCGGGCCGGCTTCCATGCGCTCACCGATGACGGGCTCATCGTGATGGTGGACGACACGGGCTGCACGGGCCTCGCGCTCTACCCCGGTCTGCGGCTGTGGCCGCCCTCGATCGCCGGCCTGGACATCGAGCCGGCGGAGACGGTGCCGATGGACAGCCGCTCCGCGAAACGCAGGGTCCGGCTGCCCGCGGCCGGCGCACCGGCTCCCCGGCCGTTGATCGCGCTCTTCGTCCTTACGCCCCCTCCGAACGAGGACGAGGTTCAAGACGTCACGATGGCTCCACTGTCGGCACGCGACGCATGCGTGGAGCTGCTCCGCGCCTCCTTTCAGCTCGACATCGGCAGCCCGCACCGCGCCGCCGGCCATCTCGAGACCGCCGCACTGGTGGCGGGCCGGCTGCCGGTCTTCACCCTCAGCTACCCGCGCGAGTACGCCCTCCTGCCCGGGGTGCGCGAAGCCATTCTCCGCAGCCTCGAGCCGTAGCGCCACCACCGGGAGTCTCGAGTGTTGAGTCTTGAGTTCCCACCCGCCCCCCCTGGGGAGGGCGAACGTCAGAACGTTGGAACGTTGAACGTTTGAACGTTCGAGCCAGGAGCGGGCTTCAGGGCGTCGGGATGACGCCCGGACGGCCGAGACAACCTCGCCCACCCACCCGGCAGCCGAGACGGCTGCCCCACAATACCCACCCGCCCGCGGTGCCGCTTTGTGGGGCACGCGTCTCGCGTGCCGGGTGGGCGGGTGGAAATCCGAAATGGGCGGTCGGGCGGAAAACCCGAATCCCAAATCCCAGCGGGGTGGTCGGGCGGCAATTCAAAATTAAGAATTGAGAATTGAGAATTCGAGGCTGTCGGGCGGGCGGAATTCCTAATTCCGAATTCCTAATTCCGAATTCTAATAGGTGAATTTGCGCACGATCCGCTCGAGCTCTTCGGCCATGGCCGCGAGCCGGTCGGCGCCCTCGTGCGAGGAGGTCGAGGCCATCGCGGTCTGCTGCACGGCGGCGGCGATGCCGGCGATCCGCTCGGCGATCTCGCTCGATCCGGTGG
>DATIVB010000068.1:0-3210 GCA_035466375.1 Chondromyces sp. | reverse complement strand
AAATCGGGCTCTATCGAGTGGCAGCTGATGCAGCGCAGGTCATCGGTCTGCGGCCGGTGGTGGCAACCGGTGCAGTCCTCGATTTCCCAGTGCAGCTCGTGGACGAAGGCCGACGGCTTCATCGGGTCGTCGTGGCAGTCGCTGCACTTGGCCGGCTCGCCGAAGGGCTGGTGGTGGCAGCTCACGCAGTCGCCGGTTATCTCGGCGTGCAGTGCGTGGTCGAGCTCCACCGGCGGGTAGAGATTGGCCAGCGCGCCGAGGGCGACCCGGTCGGGAACCACCTCGTCCTCGCCCACCGCCAACCCGACCGCCGATCCGAGGACGAGCACCGCCAGGCCCTTGACGAGCAGCTTCACGATCCACCTCCGATCCCGGTCGAGGAACGGCTTTCGGACGGCCGCCACGGCAGGCGGTACGCGCCGCGGACACCGCCGGACGCGTCCCCGCCTCCGGCCCGGGTGATGGGCAGCCAGGTCACCGCGAGCCCGGCGGCGACGAACCCGAGCGCGATCAGCGTCATGCTGATGACCAGCTCCTGCCAGGTCGGGAAGTAGCCGGCATCATGGACGAGCTGCATGCCGGTCACCGCCACGTTGAAGCGGTGCATGATGAAGCCGATCACCGCGCTGAAGGACGCCGCGAAGAGGGCGGTGGTGGTCATGCGCTGCGACGTGCGGAAGACGATGATGACCGGCAGGATCACGAACAGGAAGTTCTCCAGCCAGAAAAGCAGCGCCGGCATTCCCACCACGAAGGCGAGCGGCAGCGCGCCGCGCAGCGCCAGGTCCTCGATCCGGAAGACGAAGTAGACGACGAGGATCAGCGCCATCACCCGGGCGAGGTTGGGCAGCAGGTCGAGGCGCGGCGGGTGCCCGAGGAAACGCCAGCTCAGGAAGCCCTCGAAGCAGATCATCGCCAGACCCGCCGCGAGGCAGGAGATGAAGAAGTGCACCGGCAGGATCGGCGAGTACCACAGCGCGTGCAGCTTGTGCGGGACGATGGTGAACAGCGTGCCCAGGGTCGACTGGTGGAGCGTCGACAGCAGGACCCCGACGATGACCAGCGGCACGAGGATGCGGTGCAGCCACGCTTCCAGCCGGTGCCAGCCGAAGCGCTCGAAGACTACTTGCGAGAACTCGAGCAGCAGCACCGTCGTGTAGAGCATTACGCACCAGGCGATCTCGAACAGGGGCGAGTGGAAGTTGTGGTTGACGATGCAGCGCCAGATGTTCCACGGACGACCGATCTCGAGGATCAGGCCGGTGATGAAGAGCAGATAGCCGAGCAGCGCGGTGAGGATGGACATGCGCAGCAGCGGCCGGTAGCGCTCGAGCCCGAAGACGTACACCGCGGCGGCCATGATGAAGCCGCCCGCCGCGAGGCCGATGCCGGCCAGGATGTCGAAGCCGACCCAGATGCCCCACGGCATGTCGTCGCTCAGGTTGGTGACCGAGCCGAGGCCGAAGGCGAAACGGAAGAAGACGATCACCGCCCCCACCGTCAGCAGCAGGGCGAGGATCACCCGCCACGGCGTCAGGAGCGATCGCAGAGAACGCAGCGTGTCAGTCATCGTCCCCTCCCGGTCGCGGCTGCCGGGTCGCATCCTGCGGCGCCCCTTCGGCGGCGGCCACCTCCTCGCGGCGGCGGTACAGCCAGTACGAGGCGCCCAGGAAGCCGGCCCCGAGCATCACTACGTTCGGCACGTGCAACAGGAGCCGCCAGGTGAGGTCGGGCAGCGGGAAGTCGGCCACCGTGGTGTCGAACTCCAGCTCCTCGAAGGGCACCGGCGACAGGAACAGGACCGACGTCCCGCCGACCTCCGTGAGGCCGTAGACGTGCGGGTGATAGCGGTCGGGCTCGGCCTCCAGCCTGGCTTCGGCGACCGCCACCAGGGTGTCCCGGTCGCCGAACACCGTCGCCTCGGTCGGGCACGCCTCCGAGCAGGCGGTGGGCAGCCCCTGCTCCAGCCGCGGCGCGCAGAGGATGCACTTGCGGATGCGCGGCGACGGCGAGTGCCACTCGAACTTCGGGATGCGGAACGGGCAGCCGATCATGCAGTAGCGGCAGCCGAGGCAGATGCTCTTGTCGTAGACCACCGCGCCGTCGTCGCGTTTGATGAGCGCCCCCACCGGGCACACCGAAACGCAGGACGGTTCGACGCAGTGGCGGCAGAGATCGCGGACGTAGCGGTCCTGCCCGCGATCGAGGACCACCGTCCAGGTGTCGGCCGTGAGCTGCGGCTCCACCTCCGCCGGCAGCTCGTTGGCGGTCTTGCACGCCTCGGAGCACGCCCCGCAACCGATGCAGCGGGTGATGTCGATGAGCAGGGCTTTCGCGCGCGGGCTCATGTGGCACGCTCCCCGAAGAAAGCCCACGCGCGGTCGCCGGCGTGCGCGAGGGCTCCAGTCAGAGGCCGGCTCGCGGCGTCGTCGTCCAGGAGCTCGGCGAGGCGGTCGAGCTCGCTCCGCATCCAGCGCTCAGCCTCCCTTCCGATGACCAGCCCCGCCAGCTCGCGCGCCAGCCCGTCCCCGGGCGTCACCCGGAAGGCCCAGCCCTCCTTGTAGGGCCGCCACCGCAGGCGCACCGGATCTTTGCCGAGGGCGGCGTTGATCTCGGCGACGGTGCCGCTCACAGGTGCTGCCAGCGCCAGGCCCCGCCCGCCGACCCGGATGCTCATCGCCCGGTCGCCGGCGCGCACGGCGTTCCCCACGACGGGCAGCTCGACCGCCGACAGGTCACCGGCGACGGTGCGCACCAGGTCGTCCACTCCGACCGTGACCTTGCCGTCATCATCGAGCCGCGCCCAGGTGTGGCCTGGGTGGAAGAAAAGCGTCCGCGGCACGACGATCTCGATGGGAGCGTCGTGCGAGTGGCCGACCCGCGGCCGGTGCTTCTCGGTCCACGGCCGGATGACCCACGCATCCAGGGCGACCGCTGCCAGGATCACCGCTACGAAGACCAGCGTGACCACCGTCTCCACCCTCCTGCCCGCTCGGCGAATCCGGCGCCGTCCGGGCGTTCAACACCCATAATATATACCTTGTGAAAAATTGCGCAATATCTCAATTTTGGAAATCCGGATCCTCGGTCGCCTGAGAAACCCCGCCGCGAAGCGGAGCCCTCGGAATGGTCGCGGGGCACTTTCCGTTGGCCACGGCGGGAGGCGCTATGGGTTTGTTGGTCAAGGGCGAGTGGCGGGATCAGTGGTAC
>DATIVB010000067.1:0-20030 GCA_035466375.1 Chondromyces sp. | reverse complement strand
CTGAAGCGGCAACAGCTCGAGCGCGTTGTCGGGTTTGAGGCTGCCGCCGTAGAGGATCCGCAGCTCCTCGGCGGCGGCGCCGCCGAAACAACCGGCGAGGCGGACACGGATGAAGGCATGAGCCTCCTGGGCCTGGGCCGGGGTCGCGTTGCGCCCGGTGCCGATCGCCCATACCGGCTCGTACGCGAGCACCAGACGCGCGTGGTCGAGCTCGGCGAGGCGGGCGGTCTGGCGCTCGAGCACCGAAAACGTCGCACCCTCGTCGCGTTCCTCGAGGGTCTCGCCGATGCAGAGCACGACCTTGAGGCCCGCCGCCTGTGCGGCGGCAGCGCGGCGGATCGCCGTGTCGTCGGTCTCGGCGAACAGGGTGCGGCGCTCGCTGTGCCCGACGATGGTCCAGCCGACTCCGAGCTCCGAGAGCATCGGCGCCGCGACCTCGCCGGTGAAGGCGCCGGAGCCCTCCCAGTGCACGTTCTGGGCGCCGAGGCAGATGTCCGATCCGGCCAGCATCATGGCGGCCGCCGGCAGCGCCACGAACGGCGGGCAGCAGAGCACCTCGACGCCGGGCGGCAGCGGCTCCGCGAGCAGATCCTCGAGGTAGGCGGTGGTCTCGGCCACCCCCTTGTGCATCTTCCAGTTGCCGGCTATCAACGGTCTGCGCATGGCACCATCCGATCTTCGGGCTCAGGTCTTCAAGGCGGCGAGAGCGGGCAGCTCCTCGCCGGTGATGAACTCGAGCGAGGCGCCGCCGCCGGTGGAGACGTGGTCGATGCGGTCCGCGAGGCCGGCGCGGCGCACCGCCATGACCGACTCGCCGCCCCCGACCACCGAGAAGGCGGGGCTCCCGGCCAGGGCTTCGGCCACCGCCATGGTGCCGGCCGCGAAGGCCTCGACCTCGAAGACCCCCATCGGGCCGTTCCAGAACGCCGTGCGGGCCCCGGCCAGGGCCTTGCGGTAGCGGGCGCGGGCGCGGGGCCCGATGTCGACCACCATCAGCTCGGCGGGGATGGCGTCGTTGGGCACCACCTCGATCCGCTCGGGGGAGTCGATCGAGTCGGCGACCACCACGTCCTCCGGCAGCTCGATGGCGATCCCCCGCTCGCGGGCCTGCTCCAGCACCCGGCGCGCGGTGTCGAGCATGTCCTCCTCGACCAGCGAGCGGCCGACCTCGAGCCCCTGGGCGAGGAAGAAGGTGTTGGCCATCCCGCCGCCGATGAGCAGCGAGTGCACGCGTTCCACCATGGCTTCGAGGGGCGCCGTCTTGGTCGACACCTTGGCGCCGCCGATCACCGCCACGAACGGTTGCTCGGGCTCGCTCACGAGCCGCGACAGGGCGGCCACCTCGGCCTCCATCAGGAACCCCGCCGCCTTGCGTCCGCGGTCGAACAGGGCGGCCGCCGCCACCACCGAGGCGTGGGCGCGGTGGGCGGTGCCGAAGGCGTCGTTGACGTAGTGGCTGTAGGGCGAGGCGAGGCGCTGGGCGAAGTCCGCGTCGTTGGCTTTCTCGCCGGCGTGAAATCGCAGGTTCTCGAGCAGCAGCAGCTCGCCGGGCTCGGCCTCGGCGCGCTCGGGCTCCAGGCAGTCGGGGACGAAGCGCACCTTCCTGTCGAGCGCGTGCTCGAGCGCCTTCGCCACGGGTTCGAGCGAGTAGGCCGGGTCGGGCTCCCCCTTCGCCTTGCCCAGGTGCGAGCAGGCGGCCACCACCTCGACTCGCTCGAGAAGCCAGCGCAGGGTGGGCAGGGCGGCGCTGATGCGGCTGTCGTCGAGCACTTCGCCGTCGCGCACCGGAACATTGAGGTCGAGCCGCGCCAGCACCCTTGCCCCGGCAAGGTCCGAGAGGTCGCCGAGCGCGGGCAGGCTCACGACGGCTCCCGGCCGACCATGTACTCGACGAGGTCGACGCAGCGCAGGGCGTAGGCGCCCTCGTTGTCGTACCAGCTGACGACGCGGAAGAAGGTCGGCGTCACCTCCGAGATCAGCTCGAGATCGACCACCGAGGAGTTGGTCTCGCCGATCACGTCCGAGGACACGATCGGCACGTCGGTGGCGCGCAGGATGCCCTTCAGCGCCCCGTCGGCGGCGGTGCGGAAGGCGGTCTTCAGCTCGTCGACGCTGGACGGGCGGCTGGCTGCGAAGATGAGGTCGCACACCGAGCCGTCGGCCACCGGCACCCGCATCGCGGCGCCGTGCAGCTTGCCCTTGAGCTCCGGGTAGACGAGGCCGATCGCCTTGGCGGCGCCGGTCGAGGAGGGGATGATGTTGATGGCGGCGGCGCGGGCGCGGCGCATGTCCTTGGGGTGCTGGACGTCGAGGATCCGCTGGTCGTTGGTGTAAGCGTGGATGGTGGTCAGCCAGCCGTGCTCGATGCCGACGGTCTCGTGCAGGACCTTGACCACCGGCGCCAGGCAGTTGGTGGTGCACGAGGCGTTGGACACCACCTGGTGCTTCGCCGGGTCGTAGAGTTCGTGGTTGACCCCCATCACGAAGGTCTCGTCGACCTCCTGGCCGGGTGCGGTGATGATCACCCGGCGGGCGCCGGCCTCGAGGTGGGCCCCGGCCTTGGCGCGGCTGCGGAACAGACCGGTGGCCTCGAAGACGTAGTCCACCCCGAGCTCGCGCCAGGGCAGCGAAGCCGGGTCGCGCTCGGCGAGCACCCGCATGCGGTCGCCGTCGATCACCAGGTCCGAGCCCTCGACCTCCACCGTGCCCCGGTAGCGGCCGTGCACCGAGTCGTGGGCGAAGAGGTAGCCGAGCATGTCGGGCGAGGTGAGGTCGTTGACTGCCACCAGATCGAAGCCTTCGCGGGCCTTGAGGTGGCGGGCGAGCAGGCGGCCGATGCGGCCGAATCCGTTGATTGCGATCTTGGTGCTCATGGGTGGCCTCCAGGGTCTGGAATGGCCGAAGAGTATAGCAGATGAGACGTACTTGCACCGCACCCGGCGGTGTGCTATCGTCCGTCGCTGCGTGGCCCGTTCGTCTAGGGGTCTAGGACGCCGGCCTCTCACGCCGGTAACACGGGTTCGAATCCCGTACGGGCTACCAATTTCCTTCCAGTCAACCGTCCGTACGGTCTCCGTCACTGCACCGCCCGCCCCCGCCCCTCCGTGGTCGAATCATGAGGTCATGTCCACCGCGTGCGATGTCGGGTAGAATGCCAGCACAGATCGCGACCGACACCGATGCATCTGCTGCGATGAAGGGAGAGCGAAACATGGAGAACACACCGCAGGGCCCGAGCAACAGCGCGCCGCCGCCGCCACCGGCCGCCCCCCCACCGCCGCGCACCTCCGAATTCGTGTCCGAGAACCGAAAGATCATGGTCGTTCTGGCGTATTTCGGCCTGTTGGCCCTGATTCCGCTGCTGGTCGAAAAAGACGACAAAGAGGTCCAGTGGCACGCCAAGCACGGGTTGGTCCTGACTGTCTTCGAGGTCGTCGTCATCATCGGGTTGCAGGTGCTGATCATGATTCTGGGCGCCATCAGCGGCGGCCTCGGCTGCATCTTCGGCCTCCTGTTCCCGGTCTTCATCCTCGCCGCGTTGATCGTCCATATCCTGTGCATCGTCAAAGGCCTCAACGGCCAGCGCTTCCTGATCCCTGGAGTCAGCGAGTTCACGAACCGGTTCTGAAGCGGCCCGGCCCTCACGGGCCGGCGCGCTCGCTCATTGGGAGTACGCTCGCGCGACGGCGGGCAAGGCGAGGTGAGGCGTGCGTCTATCCCGAAAGCTCGATCCCTCGATGGTGCTGATCGCGCCGCCGGTTGCCGATCGCGAGGCACTCTTCCGGCGCTTTGGCGAGGCCTTCGCCGACGCCGGCCTGGCGCCGTCGGCGGACGAGGTGGTGGCGCGCCTCATGGAACGCGAGGCGATCCTTTCGACCGGTATCGGCAGCGGGGTGGCGGTGCCGCACGCCCAGATCCTCCACCTCGGCCGCCTGGTGATGGCCGCCTCGACCCACCCGGACGGCCTCCGCTACCCGGCCCTGGACGAACAGCCGGTGCGCCTCGTCTTCTGCCTCCTCGGCGACACCGACACCACGGCGGACCACCTCGCGGGCCTCGCCCGGCTGGCCCGCCTGGCGCGGCGCCGCGAGGCCCTGGAGCCGCTGGTGGCCGCCGCCGACGGCGCCGCCTTCGTCGCCGCGCTCGCCGCGCTCGAGGGCGACTGAGTGCAGCTGCTGGTGGTGATCCTCCACAGCGAGGAGCTGCTCGACGACGTGCTGTCGACCCTGGTCGAGATGGGGGCCCCGGACGCGGTGGTGGTGGAGAGCCGCAGCGGTCTCGAGCTCTTGGAGCGCGACCTGCCGATCTTCGCGGGGCTGCGCTCGCTCGTGCCGTCCGGCATCGACTTCTCGAGCCTGGTGCTGTGCGTGCTCGAGGACGACGGCACGGCCCGCGAGATCCTCCGCGCGATGCGCGCGCTCGGGTCCGCTCTGCTCGGCGTCGACGCGCCGCGCAACACCGCGGTCCTGGTGCCCGTGACGAAGGTCGAGAGCTTCTGATCTCCTGACCCCGGCGTCAGCGGTCGACGCCTTCGGGCCTCCGGAAATCACCACCGCCGCCCGGCCGCGTCAGTGCGATTCCCGTCGCGAGCCGCGCCTGACGCGAAGTAGACTGGGGCATGCTCCGCGGCACGCTGGCGTTTCTGGTCCTGGTGGCCTGTGCGGTCGCCGGCGCCGAGCTGCGGGCGGCCCTCGCGCGCCGCGGGCTGCGGGCGCCGGCCATGGAGGGCCTGTCCTTCCTGCTCCTCGGCATCCTGCTCGGCGGCCGGGCGCTCGGGCTCTTCGCGGAGGATCTTCTCGACTCGCTGCGGGTGGTGGTGCTCTTCGGCCTCGCCTGGCTCGGGCTCGTGTTCGGCGTCCAGATGGAGCTGCGGGTCATCCGCCGGCTCGCCCTCTGGCTGCGCCTTTCGGGGCTGCTGGCGCCGGTGTGCCTGGGGGCTGCGGCAACCGCGGCCGGGTTGGCGTACGGGTACGAAGCCTCGGTCGCGCTCGGTCTCGGCGCGCTCGCGATGGCGAGCTCGCCGAGCTCGCTCGAGGGCCTCGCGCGAGGCCGGGCGGTCGGCAACCGCGACGCCCTGCGGCTCGTGAAGGTGATGATGGCCTTCTCCGGTGTGCCCGCGATCTGCGCTCTCCTCGTCGCTGCGGCCCTCGCGAGCCCCCTGGCGGCAGGCGGCGCCGCAATGGTCCCTGCCCTCCATCTGATCCTGCTGACGGTGGGGGTTGGGGTCCTGGTCGGCTACGCCGTCGTGGTGCTGGTGCGCGGGGTCAGCCGCCAGATCGAGATCCTGACCCTGCTGATGGGGGCGATGTGCCTGGTGGCCGGGGGCGCCGCGGTGCTCGGGCTCAACCCCCTGCCGGCCGCGGCCTGCGCGGGGGCGATCCTGGTCAACCGCACGGTCTTCCCGCACCGCGTGCTGCGGGCCGCCCACTCCCTCGAACGACCGATGCTGGTGGCGCTGCTGGTGCTGGTGGGCGCATCGTGGAGCGCGGCCGCGTTCTCGGTCCCGGTCTTCGCGATCATGACGGTGGTGCGGACCGCGGCCGCGGCCGCGGCGGGCGCCGTCCTCGGGCGCGCGGCACAGCACCGCGGGCTCGCGCCGCGGGTCTGGTCGCTCGGCCTCGGGCTGCTGCCGCAGGGCGAGCTCGCGCTCGGGCTCCTGGTGGCGGTGCTGGGCTTCGCCCGCACCCCGGCGGGCGTGCTCGAGGCGGTGGTGGCGGCGATGGTCGTCAATAACCTGCTCGGAGGGTGGTGGATGCGCCGCCTCCTCTTCGCCGAACCGCGCCCGCGGACCGGCCGATGAAATGGTTCCTTTTCGCCGTGCTCGCCGCCTTCAGCTGGACGGCGCGCCGCCTGGGCGCGCAGGCGGTCGACGACGCGGCGGCCTCGGCGCTGCTCGCTCTCGGCTGCCTGGTGATCGGCGGCGTGCTCGCGGGCGAGCTCGCGCAGCGGCTCCGGCTGCCGCGCATCACCGGCTACCTGGTGCTCGGTATCGCGGCCGGGCCGCACGCTCTCGGCCTCGAGACCGCGCGCGACGCCGGGTTGCTGCGCGTCTTCGAGGAGCTCGCCCTCGGCCTCATCGCCCTCACGGCGGGCGGGGAGTTCCGACTGGAGGCGATCCGTCGCCGCTTTCCGGTCCTGGTGGCGATCACGGCCAGCCACCTCGTGTTCATTTTCGGAATCGTCGGCGGGGTGGTGTGGCTCCTGCAGCGAAGCACGGATCTTCTCGGACCGATGACGGCGGCCGAGGCTTTGGCCGCGGCCGCGATTCTCGGGGTCATCGCGGTCGCCAAATCCCCTTCGACGACCATCGCCATCATCTCCGAGCTGCGCGCCCGCGGCGAGCTCGTGGAGACGGTCCTCGGCGTCACCATTCTCAAGGACCTCGCGATCCTGCTGCTGTTCACCGGGGTCGCCGCGGCCGCGAGCTCGCTGGTTTCGGGCGGCGACCTCGAGCTGAGCCATCTCGCCTACGTTGGCGCCGAAATCGGACTGTCTCTTGCGGTCGGTGGTGTCCTCGGCGTCGTGCTCGGGCTCTACATTTCCCGGGTCGGGCGTCTGGTGCCCCTGACCGTTCTCGTCCTGGCTCTCGCCTCGGCCCGGCTGGCGCAGGATGCGGGGCTCGAGCACCTGCTGGTGTGCATGGCCGCCGGCTTCACCGCGCGCAATCTCTTTCCCACGAGCGCCGGCCGCTTCCTCGACGGCCTCGAGCAGTCCTCGACCCCGGTCTACGTGGCGTTCTTCGCCCTCGTCGGCGCCGGGCTCGACCTCGCCGTCTTTGCCGCCGTCTGGCTGCCGGCGCTGATCTTCGTGGTGATCCGGCTGGTCGCGGTGTGGGTCTCGACCCGGCTGCCGGCCGCCCTCGCGGGGTCGGCGCCGGTGGTTGTGCGCTCTGCCTGGATGGGTTTCGTCGCGCAGGCCGGGCTGTCGCTGGGGCTCGCCGCCCGCGTGCAGCGCGAACTGCCGGGGATCGGCCCCACTCTCGCCACCCTGGTGGTGGCGGCGGTGGTGGTCAACCAGCTGATCGGGCCGGTGCTGTGGGCGCGCGCGATCCGAGCGGCCGGCGAGGACAACCCGTGATCGTGAGATGAGGCTCTTCCGGAAATCCGCGGGATGGTCACATCGCTAATTAGGAATTAGGAATTCGGAATGCCGCCCGCCCGCCCACTTCGGATTTCGAATTTCGGATTTCCGCCCACCAGGGCGAACCACAGAGGCACGGAGACCACAGAGAAACCACAGAGAGAGATCATGACCTCGCATCACCGTGATCTGTGGATGGTCGTGCGATGGGTTCAACCCCCCTCTGTGCGGCTCTGTGACCTCTGTGCCTCTGTGGTTCAGTGGATTCCTCGAACCGTTTGGTATGAACGACCCGGAGGTGGGCATGCCGCGGTCGCGCCGCCCGGTCGCTGTCCCGGACGCGGCCCTCTGACACTGAAACTGCCACTGAGACTGTCACTGCCATCTGCCACTGCCATCTGCCGCTGTCACTGGACACCGATCCTGGCTCCTGTCGCTGTCATTCGGACGCGGGTCTCTCCGACTTTTGCATCACCTGCAATTCCGGATGAGCCCGAAAAAAAGGGGCTGCCGACGGCAGCCCCTTCGAACGTCGCTGAAGACGGCTTCAGTTGCTCTTGCCGCCCTCGATGACGAGGGTCGGGAAGCTGCCGTTGCAGCCTTCGTCCGCGCCGCTGAAGTTCGAGCCCACGGCATCGATCGTTCCCTCGAAACCGAGGTTGTCCTCGACCGTGAAGGTCAGGGTCCAGGTCATGTCGCCGCTGTCGGGATAGGAGTCGGTGAACTCGACCCCGGCGGCGAAGTCCGCCGCGTCGGTGGGCCCGAGGCCGATGCCGAAAAGGAAGATCAGGGTGCACTCGGAGTTGCCCTGGCCGTCGAGCTTGTCGAAGTTGATGTAGGTGCCGTTGAGCGGGAAGACCTCGCCGCCCGAGATCACCAGGTTGCCGCCGGAGGCGAAGCCGAGGCTGTCGTAGACGGCGAACTGGTAGGTGCCGTCGAGGGAAGCGGCGCCGGCGCCGAAGCTGGTCTCCAGCGTCGTCGGGTCCTGGCTGCGTTCGTCGATCTTGGAGCCGAGGATGACGGCCGAACCCGCGGTGACCCGCGCCAGCAGGGTGCCGTCGTCATAGGTCGGAACGTCCCAGAGGTCGGTCCTGAACGACAGCCACGGCTCGTAGGCTTCGAGGGTGACGACCGCGGTGTCGAGGACGGCCCCGGCAGGGTTCAGCAGGTCGAGCTCCATGGTCGCGCCCGAGGCGCCGGCGAGCGCGAAGAGGTTGGTGTAGAAGTCACCGGCCGAGACCAGGCCCATCAGGGTCGTCGACTGCCCTGCGCTGGTCGCCGCCGAAACCGGAATCGCCTCGAACCCGGACCCGTAGGTGCCGCCGACCGGGTCGTTGAAGCCCGCGTAGACGATGAGGTTGGCCGTCACCTCGCCACCCGTCGAAACGATGCGGAAGGCGCCGGTGCCGCTGTTGAGACCGAAGTTGTTGCGGATCACGTCGACCAGGATCAAGGTGTCGTCGGGGCCGATCGAGAAGGTCCGCGACTCGGGGTTGGGGTTGGCTTGGTCGCGCACCAGCCACAGCACGTCGACCGACACCGTCGTGGCGCCGGCATTGTTGATGAGCAGGTCGGTGTGCCAGCGGTTGGTGCGGGCGGCGCCCGGAATCAGCAGGTCATCGCCGGGCGTGATGGCGACGGCGGACGAAGCCGCGAGCAGCACTCCGAGGCCGAGAATCAGGAGATTGCGAGCTTTCATGATGTCCTCCCACGTCTGTCATCCAGGCAAACCGCGATGTACGTTAGCAGATTCCGGCCTCCGCGGTCTCCCGGTGTCCGGGATCACAATGACGCGCCCCCCGCGGGAGGCAAATGCGTCTATTTCGGCGTGTCGGCGAGCGATCAGCAGGTGCGTCCAGGCTCCGGTGGTGCGCTTTGTCCGTCCCGAGCCCGAGCCCGAGCCCGTGACAGTTGCCGTTGCCGTTACCGATCCTCTGCACCTCCTGAGAGGGAGAGTGTGATGTTCTTCGACTTCGAGAAGCTCGATGCGGACCGGGTTGCATTCGATTTCGGGGCAGAACCCGAATCTTCGGTAACGGTAATGGCAACGGGCTCGGGCGTGACCAGGCTGCTCTCAGGTAGTGGTCGCGCCAATGGGGGGCGAGAAACCGGAATCGGATACTATACGCCGATGACCTATCAGGTTCTGGCCCGCAGCTGGCGCCCGCAGAGCTTCGTCGACCTCCTCGGTCAGGAAGTGGTCGTGCAGACCCTCCGCAACGCGCTCGAGAGCGGGACCTTCGGCCAGGCCTACCTGTTCTCCGGCCTGCGCGGGGTCGGCAAGACCACCGCCGCGCGCCTGCTCGCCAAGGCGGTCAACTGCGCCCAGGGCCCCACCGCCGAGCCCTGCGGCGCGTGCGACTCCTGCCGCGAGGTGGCGGCCGGCTCGTCGATCGACGTCATCGAGATGGACGCCGCCACCAACACCGGCGTCGACGACGTGCGCGACCTCCAGGAGCTGCTGCGCTACCACCCGACCCGCGACCGCTTCCGGGTGATCATCGTCGACGAGGTCCACATGCTCTCGAAGGCGGCGTTCAACGCGCTGCTGAAGACCATCGAGGAGCCGCCGCCGTACATCCTGTGGATCTTTGCCACGACCGAACGCACCAAGGTCCCCGACACCATCCTCTCGCGCTGCCAGCAGCTCGAGTTCCGGCCGGTCGGGCTCGAGCTCATCCGCGGCCGCCTGCAGGCGATCGCCGAGGCCGAGAGTTTCTCGCTCTCACCGTCGGCAGCTGCAGCCATCGCCGCCGCCGCCGAGGGCTCGGTCCGCGACGCGCTCTCGTTGCTCGACCAACTGCGCGCCTTTGCCGCCGGTGAAGTCGACGACGCGGCGGTGGCGGCGATTCTCGGCGTCCCCGAGCTGCAGGTCACCGCCGGTCTGGTGGCGGCGCTCGCCGCCGGAAAGGTCGGAGCCGGCCTGTCCGCGCTGCGCGAGCAGCTGGCGGCCGGCCAGGACCCCTCGGTCCTCTACCATGAGATCGGCCGCACCCTGCGCACCCTGCTCTACCTGGCCCTCGACCCCGCGCTCGAGCCGGCGGTGTCAGAGGCCCACCGCGAGCTCCTGCAGCCGCTCGCCGACGAGCACGGCGCCGATGCGCTGGGCCGCATGCTGGGACTGTGGGTGGAGCAGGAGTCGCTGCTGCGCGAGGCCGCGAACCGCGACCTCGTCCTCGAGGTCGCGGCGGCCCGGCTCGCCCGGTGGCCCGCGGTGCGGCAGGTCGAGGCGTGGCTGGCGGGCGCCGAGCGGCTGCCGCCGGGCGCCGCGCCGGCGCGCGGACCCGGGGCCTCGGCCGCGGCGACCAAACGACCGAAGTCGGCGTCGCCGCGTTCGCACCCCCCGTCCGAAGCCGCCGGTGGCGGCGCATCGGCCGACGACGAGGCGCCGCCGCCGCCCCGAACGGATGAGGCCGCTGCGGGCCTCGTCGACGCCGTCAAGGAGGACCCGGCCGTCAAGCTCGCGACGCGGGTCCTCGGTGGCGAGGTGGTGGCGGTGCGCCGCGAAGGCGGAGATTCCTAGGTGGAGCTGCGGCCGCGGACCGTCCGCGCCCTGCTGCAGCACCTCGAGCGCCTGCCGGGGGTCGGCCCGCGGACCGCGCTACGTCTGGCCGAGCACCTGCTCACCGTCGACCCCGGCGAGGTCGCTGCCCTGGCCGAGCTGTTGACGAGCCTGCGCGACAAGGTGCGGCTGTGCTCGAGTTGCTGCCTGTTGAGCGAGGACGAGCTGTGCGCGGTGTGCGCCGATCCGGGTCGCGACCGCAGCCTGATCCTGGTGGTCGAGGAGCCGACCACGGCGTGGGCGGTGGAGGCCACGGGCGAGTTCCGCGGCCTCTACCACGCGCTCCTCGGCCACCTCTCGCCGCTGCACGGGATCGGCCCCGACGACCTCAGCATCGATCGCCTCGAAGCGCGCTGCCGCGGCTCCGAGATCCGCGAGGTGATCCTCGCCACCGACCCCACGGTGGAGGGCGAGACCACGGCGCTGTACATCAGCCGCCGCCTGCAGCCGCTCGGCATCCGCGTCAGTCGCCCGGCCTCGGGCATCCCCGTGGGCGGCGAGGTGGCGACGGTGGACAGGGTGACCCTGGCGCAGGCGCTGCAGCTCCGGCGCCCGATCTGAGCCCTTCCCGGGCCGGGGTCCGCATCTGACTGATAACAGCAGGTTTTTTCGGTTACCGCGGAGCGGTCCGCGAAACGTTGCAGCTTGCCTGGTGGGGGTGTCTGTGCTAAATATTGAGACTATTGGGAGTATGAAGAGGTGGTCACCGACCTGGTCATGTACGAGGAGGAGTTCGATCGCATCAAACAACTCCTCGAGTCGCTGCGGATGGACGCCAGCGCGAAGATCGTGTTCCTGGTCGACAAGAACGGCCAGCAGATCGCGTCCGCCGGCGAGGTCAACCTGGTCGACGCGACCTCGCTCGCCTCGCTGACCGCGGGCAACGTGGCGGCCACCGACGGCCTCGCCAAGCTCATCGGCGAGAAAGAGTTCTCGATCCTCTTCCACGAGGGCCGCAAGGACAACATCCACATCTCGATCGTCGGGCAGCGCCTGATCCTGGTCGTGATCTTCGACGAGCGCTCCTCCCTCGGGCTGGTGCGCCTGCGGGTGCGCAAGGCCTCGGCCGACCTCGACCGCGTGCTCAATGAAATGGAGACCAAAGCCCAGATGGTTGGCACACTGGAGACCGTTTCACCCTTCGCCGAGATCACCGACGACGACATCGACGCACTGTTTTCAGAATGAGCTTCATCAACTACGCCGCCCGCGAGATCAACGTCAAGATCGTGTTCTATGGGCCCGGTCTGTGCGGCAAGACGACCAACCTCCAGTACATCTTCGAGAAGTCGTCGCCGCAGCAGAAGGGCAAGCTGATCTCCCTCGCCACCGAGACGGACCGCACCCTGTTCTTCGACTTCCTCCCCTTGGACCTGGGCGCGGTGCGCGGTTTCAAGACCCGCTTCCACCTCTACACGGTCCCCGGCCAGGTCTTCTACGACGCCAGCCGCAAGCTCATCCTCAAGGGGGTCGACGGCGTGGTCTTCGTCGCCGACTCGCAGGAAGCGCGGATGGACGCCAACGTGGAGTCCCTGCGCAACCTCGAGGACAACCTGCGCGAGAACGGCTTCGAGCTCAAGGCCATCCCCTACGTGCTGCAGTTCAACAAGCGCGACCTGCCGAGCGCGGTCCTGGTGGACGACATGTACCGCCTCCTCAACTTCAAGGGAGAGCCGACCTTCGAGGCGGTGGCCATCAAGGGCATCGGCGTGTTCGAGACCTTGAAGGCGGTCGCCAAGCAGGTCCTCTACGAGCTGCGCAGCCGCTGAGCCGGGGGACTCCCGGCCGCTCCATGGTCGCTCACATCAGCTGAAAGCGGGCTGGTCAACCCGAGCCCGAGCCCGTTACCGTGACCGTTCCCGAGGATTCGGATTTTTCACAGTGATCGACCTTGCGAACTCGGGAGGTGCAGAGGACCGGTAACGGCAACGGTAACGGGCTCGGGCTCAGGACGGACGAGAGAGCTGGCTGACCCGGTCCGCACGTGGTGCCGATCGCTCGCCGGCACACCTGAGTGAGCGCATGTGCCCGGCAGCCCCCGCCCTACGCGCCGGGCGCGCCCCGCAGGCGCCCCGGCGTGATAGTCTCCTGAACGCCGAGAGACGAGCCCCTGGAGGCGCCGTGGCCCAGATTTTCGACGACATCGACGAGCTCGCGGTGACCACGATCCGCACCCTGGCGATGGACGCGGTGCAGCGCGCCGACTCCGGCCACCCGGGGACCCCGATGGCGCTCGCGCCGTTGGCCTACCTCCTGTTCACCCGGGCGCTCAAGCACGACCCCGGCGACCCCGGCTGGCCCGACCGCGACCGCTTCGTGCTGTCCTGCGGCCACGCCTCGATGCTGCTTTACAGCGTGCTGCACCTCAGCGGCTACGATCTGCCGCTCGACGAGCTCGAGCGCTTCCGCCAGTGGGACTCGAAAACCCCGGGGCACCCCGAGCTCGGGCTCGTGCCGGGCGTGGAGATGACCACCGGCCCCCTCGGCCAGGGAGTGGCGACCTCGGTCGGGATGGCGATGGCGGAAGCCCACCTGGCGGCCCGCTTCAACACGGCGGAGCACGCCGTGGTCGACCACCGGACCTGGGTCCTGTGCTCCGACGGCGACCTCATGGAGGGTGTCAGCTCCGAGGCCGCGTCGTTGGCCGGCCACCTCCGCCTCGGCAAGCTGGTATGGCTCTGGGACGACAACCGGATCACCATCGAGGGTTCCACCGAGCTCGCATTCTCGGAGGACGTCGGGGCGCGTTTCGCCGCCTACGGGTGGCGGGTGCTCGAGCTCGAGGACGTCAACGACCTCCCAGCCGTCAGCGCAGCCCTCGAGGACGCGGCCGCGAGCGACGGCCGCCCGACCCTGGTCCGGGTCCGGACCCACATCGCGTGGGGTGCGCCGACCAAGCAGGACACGGCCGACGCCCACGGAGCGCCGCTCGGCGAGGACGAGGTGCGGGCCGCCAAGAAGACCTACGGCTGGCCCGAGGACGCGAGCTTCCTGGTGCCGCCCGAGGTCCTGAGCCGCTGCCGCCAAGCCCGCGATCGCGGCGCCGACCTGCGGCGGCGGTGGCGCGAGCTCCGCGACGCCTGGGCGGCCGCCGACCCGACGGCAGCTCGCGAGTGGACGCGCCGGCTGGGGCGCACGCTGCCTCCGGGTTGGGAGGCCGTGCTGCCGGCCTTCGAGGAGGGCGCCAAGATCGCCACCCGGGCCGCCTCCGGCAAGGTGCTCAACGCCATCGCGCCCGTGGTCGAGGAGCTGCTCGGCGGCTCGGCCGACCTCGCGCCCTCGAACAAGACCCTGATCGCCGACGGCGGACACTTCTCGGCCGACAACCCCGGCGGCCGCAACCTTCACTTCGGCGTCCGCGAGCACGCGATGGCGGCGGCCCTCAACGGCCTCGTCCTGCACGGCGGCCTGCGGCCCTACGGCGGCACCTTCCTGGTCTTCGCGGACTACATGCGGCCGTCGATCCGCCTCGCCGCGCTGATGGAGCAGCCGGTGGTCTACGTCTTCACCCACGACTCGCTGTGGGTGGGCGAGGACGGGCCGACCCACCAGCCGGTCGAGCACCTGCTGTCGCTGCGCGCGATTCCCGGCCTCGTGGTCCTGCGTCCGGCGGACGCCAACGAGACCTCGGCCGCCTGGAAGGTCGCGCTCGAGCGCACCGCCGGCCCGACCGCGCTGTGCCTGAGCCGTCAGGGCCTGCCGGTGCTCGAGGGCGGGCGCGAGCGCAGCCGCGAGGGGGTGGCGCGCGGCGCCTACGTGCTGTCCGACGGCGACGGGGCGCCGCAGCTGCTGCTGGTGGCCACCGGCGGCGAGGTGGCGCTGGCGGTCGCCGCACAGCGCGAGCTCACCGAACGCGGCGTCGCGAGCGCGGTGGTGTCGATGCCCTCGCGGGAGCTGTTCGGAGCGCAACCGGAGGCCTACCGGCGGCAGGTGCTGCCGCCGGAGCTGCCGAAGCTGTCGATCGAAGCCGGGGTGACCATGGGCTGGCGAGAGATCGTCGGCGACGACGGCGCCATGATCGGCATCGACCGCTTCGGCGCCTCGGCGCCGGGGGCCGAGGTCGCGCGGCGCCTCGGCCTGACCGTCGAGGCGGTTGTGGCCAAGGCGCTGGAGCTGGTCGGGGAGCACGAGTGACGGGAACGGGATCGGGAACTGGATCGGGATCGGGATCGGGATCGGGAACGGATAGGGAGCGGACATGAACCCTCTGAGACGACTCTGGGAGGAGCACGGCCAGGCCGTGTGGCTTGATTTCATCGAGCGCGATCTGCTCGCCGGAGGCGGGTTGGCGCGGCTGGTGGCCGAGGACGGCCTCCGCGGCGTGACCTCGAACCCGTCGATATTCGAGAAGGCCATCCAGGGCGGGGGCGCCTACGACGAGGCGGTGGCGCGGCTGCTCGCCGCCGAACCGGGGCTGACCACCAACGAGCTCTACGAGGCGCTGGTGATCGACGACATCCGAGCCGCCGCCGACATCCTGCTCCCGGTGTGGGAGGCGAGCGCGGCCGGCGACGGCTTCGTCAGCCTCGAGGTGTCGCCGCACCTCGCCCACGACAGCGACGGCACCATCGCCGAGGGGCGGCGGCTGTGGGCGGCGGTCGAC
The DNA here is from genome assembly GCA_035466375.1 of Chondromyces sp. GTDB lineage: Bacteria > Acidobacteriota > Thermoanaerobaculia > Thermoanaerobaculales > Sulfomarinibacteraceae > Sulfomarinibacter. The sequence continues at coordinate 4,785 of DATIVB010000067.1, read as the reverse complement.
CGGCCCAACCTGATGATCAAGGTGCCGGCGACTGCAGCCGGCATCCCGGCCATCGAAGGGCTGATTGCCGCCGGCGTCAATGTCAACGCCACCCTGATGTTCTCTCTCGCCGACTACGAGGCGGTGGCCCACGCCTACCTGCGCGGCGTCGTCCGCGCGCCCGATCCAGCGCGGATCGCGTCAGTCGCCTCCTTCTTCGTCAGCCGGCTCGACACCAAGGTCGACGCCGCGCTCGATGCGACCGGGTCGGCAGACGCCCTCGCGCTGCGCGGGCGGGCGGCGGTGGCCAACGCCAGGCTCGCCTACCGCCGCTTCGAGGAGATCTTCCGCGGCCCGGACTTCGAAGCCGCCGCCGCCCGCGGCGCGCGGGTGCAGCGGCCGCTGTGGGCTTCCACCAGCACCAAGAACCCCACCTACCGCGACGTGATCTACGTCGAGGAGCTGATCGGCCCCGACACCGTCAACACCCTGCCGGTGGCCACCCTCGAGGCTTTCCGCGACCACGGGCTGCCGCGCGCCTCGATCACCGAGGACCCTGAGGGGGCCGAGCTCCTCCTCGAGCGCCTGCGCGATTTCGACATCGACCTCGAGGCGGTGACCTCCGAGCTCCAGGTCGAGGGCGTGGCGGCATTCGCCCGTTCCTTCGACCAGCTGCTGGCGGCGCTCGAACGGGCCCGCGGCGCGGCCTCGGCGGGCTGAGCACGCCGGCGGGCCGCGGCGACCCCCGGGAGGTTTCGACATGTGCGGCATCATCGGCTCCGTGGGCGAGGGCGAGGTCGTGCCGGTGCTGCTCGACGGGCTGCGGCGCCTCGAGTACCGCGGTTACGACTCGGCGGGGATGGCGGTGATGGGCGCCGACGGGATCGGCATCCTGCGTGCCGCGGGCAAGCTCGGCAACCTCGAGCAGCGCGCCTGGCAGGAGCCCCTCCACGGCACGGTCGGGATCGGCCACACCCGCTGGGCGACCCACGGCGCCCCCACCGAGGCCAACGCCCATCCCCAGACCGACGCCGCGGGCGCGGTGGCGGTGGTTCACAACGGCATCCTCGAGAACTACGCCCGCCTGCGCGCGGAGCTCATCGAGCGGGGCGTCGCCCTGCGCTCGGACACCGACACCGAGCTCATCGCCCAGCTCCTCGGCGCCGAAACCGGCACGCTGGTGGAGCGGGTGCTGGCGGTTCTGCCCCGGCTGGAGGGCCAGTACGCGGTGGTCGCGCTGCGCCGCGAGGAGCCCGACGTGGTCGTGGCGTTCCGCAACGGGCCACCCCTGGTGGTCGGGCTCGGCGACGGCGAGAACCTGGTCGCCTCGGACGTGACGGCGCTGCTGCACCGCACCCGGCGCGTGGTGTTCGTCGAGAACGGCGACGTGGCGGTGGTGGGGCGCACCGGTGTGCGCTTCCTCGACACGTCCGGAGCCGCCGTCGAGCGCCCGGCCGAGACCCTGGACTGGGACGCCGCACGCGCGGAGAAGGGCGGCTTCCGGCACTTCATGCTCAAGGAGATCCACGAGCAGCCCGACGCCATCCGCAACACCGTGCTCGCCTACCTCGACTCCGAGCGCCGCGGGGTCAACCTCGAGGGCCTCGGCTTGACCCCCGCCGAGCTGGCGCGGCTCGCCCGCGTCCACCTGGTGGCCTGTGGCACCTCCTGGCACGCCGCCCTGGTCGGCAAGTTCCTGATCGAGGAGCTCACCGGGCTGCCGGTCGAGGTGGATTACGCGTCCGAGTACCGCTACCGGCGGCCGTTGATCGGCGATGATCTGCTGGTGGTCGGTATCACCCAGTCGGGGGAGACCGCCGACACCCTGGCGGCGATGGAGCTCGCGCGCGCGGGCGGCGCGCTGCTCGCCACCGTGTGCAACAGCCGCGGCTCGTCGGCGTGGCGGCTGGCGCAGTCGCGGATGCTGACCCAGGCCGGCCCCGAGATCGGCGTCGCCTCCACCAAGGCCTTCACGACCCAGCTCGTGGCGCTGGTGCTGATGGCGCTCGGTCTGCGTGCCGCCCGTGGCGCGGCCGACGGACTCGACCTCGAGCTGGTCGCCGAGCTGCAGCGGCTGCCACTCGCGGTGGAGCGCGCCGTCGCCATCGACGCCGGGCTCTACGCGCAGGCCACCGAGATCCTCAGCCACGCCACCGACTCGCTCTTCCTCGGCCGCGGGATCCTCTACCCGATCGCCCTCGAGGGCGCCCTCAAGCTCAAGGAGATCTCCTACCTGCACGCCGAGGGCTACCCGGCGGGGGAGATGAAGCACGGCCCCATCGCCCTCCTCCAGGAGGGCTTCCCGGTGGTGGCGGTGGCGCCCGAGGGGCCGACCCGCGACAAGCTGGTCGGCAACCTGATGGAGGTGCGGGCGCGCGGGGCCAGCGTCCTCGCCGTGACCGCCGACGGAGGCGACGACCTCGCACACGTCGCCGACCTCGTTCTGACCGTGCCCCGCGTTCACCGGCTGCTGCAACCGGTGGTCACGGTGGTGCCGCTGCAGCTGCTCGCCTACCACGTGGCGGTCGAGCTCGGCCTCGACGTCGACCAGCCGCGCAACCTCGCCAAGAGCGTCACCGTCGAGTGATGCTGCGCATCCCTCGACGAATGAGGAATGAGGAATGAGGAATTAGGAATGCCGCCCACCCGCCCGAATCTGCGTTCAGTTCACGGGGGGAGGTAGGGAATTCCTAATTCCTCATTCCTCATTCCTAATTCAAAAATGCGGCGGTTGTATGACCGTGGTGGCGCTGCTACCGTCTTCCCTCCTCCGGAGGTGGTGCTGCCTTGAGCTCCCTGCTTGACGATCTGAACGAGCCCCAGCGCGAGGCGGTGCGCCACGGTGCGGGGCCGCTGCTGGTGCTGGCGGGCGCCGGCTCGGGCAAGACCCGGGTCCTGACCTACCGCATCGCCCACCTCCTCGCGGAGTCGCTGGCGAAGCCGGGCGAGATCACCGCCGTCACCTTCACCAACAAGGCGGCGCGCGAGATGCGCGAGCGCGTCGAGGCCCTGCTCGGGCGGCCCCTCGGCGGCGGCTTCGTGGGCACCTTCCACCGCTGGGCGCTCGACGCCCTGCGCCGCCACCCGCGGGCGGCGGGCCTGCCGCCGCGCTTCGCTATCGCCGACGCCGACGACCAGCGCGCGCTCGTCGGGCGGGTCCTGAAGGAGCTCGGCCTCGACCCGCGCGAGCACCCGCCGCGGGCGGTGCTGGCGCGGATCTCGGGCCTGGTCAACGGCGGCACCACCGCGCGTGCCTTCGCCGAGCGCGCCGCCGGGCACGGCGACGAGACCCTGGCCGAGATCTGGGGCCGCTACGAGAAGGCCAAGGCCGCGGCCGCGGTGGTCGACTTCGACGACATGCTGGTGCGGGCCCTCGCTGCGGTGCGCGCGGATCCCGCGGTGCGCGACGAGCTCCGGCGGCGGGCGCGCTTCCTGCTGGTGGACGAGTTCCAGGACACCAACTCGCTGCAGATGGACCTCCTGACGGCGATCGTCGACGGCGAGCGCAACCTGACGGCGGTCGGTGACGAGGACCAGTCGATCTACCGCTGGCGCGGCGCCGAGCTCGACAACATCCTCCGCTTCGAACGCTTCTTCCCGGGCGCGCGGGTCGTGATGCTGGAGCAGAACTACCGCTCCACGGCGCCCATCCTGGCGGCAGCGGGCGGGCTCATCGCCGCCAACAGCGGCCGCCGCGGCAAACGCCTCTTCACCGACCGCGAAGGCGGCGAGCCGGTACGGCTCTGCTTTGCAGACGACGAGCGCGGCGAGGCCCGCTGGGTGGCCGACGAGATCGGCGCCGGCCCGACGCGGAGGCCCCTACGCGAGGTCGCGGTGCTGATGCGGACCAACGCCCAGACCCGGCCCTTCGAGGAGGAGCTGACGCGGCGAGGGGTCCCGTACCGGGTGGTCGGCGGATTGCGCTTCTGGCAGCGGGCGGAGATCAAGGATGCGCTCGCCTACCTGCGGCTGGCCGTGCGGCGCGACGACGTGATGTCCTTCGAACGCGTGATCAACGTCCCGGCGCGCGGTATCGGCGCCGTCACCGTCGATCTGCTGCGGCGCGCCGCTGACGAGCTCGGCGTGCCGCTGACCGAGGCCGCGCGGCGGCTCCCGGAGGGCCTGAGCGCGCGCGCGCGCACCGCGCTCGAGCGCTTCTTCACCCTCTTCGAAGAGGCCCCCGAGCGGCGCGCCGAGCTCGACCCGGGCGACTTCGTCGGCTGGCTGCTGGAGGGCTCCGGCCTCTTCGCCATGTACGACGGCGAGGCCGAGGACCGGGTGGCGCGGCGCGAGAACCTGCAGCAGCTCGCCGCGGCGGTGGCCGAAGCGGCCGCGCGCGGCCAGGACCTCGAGGCCTTCCTCGACGCGGTGGCGCTGCTCGAGGAGAGCGACGACGACGCCGCGGCCGACGCGATCTCGCTGATGACCCTGCACTCGGCCAAGGGCCTGGAGTTCGACACCGTGTTCCTGGCCGGTCTCGAGGACGGGCTGCTGCCGCACGCGAGCTCGCGCGACGACCACGAGAGCCTCGAGGAGGAGCGGCGCCTCGCGTACGTCGGCATGACGCGGGCGCGGCGCCGGCTCGCGCTCACCGGGGCGCGGTCCCGTTTCCTCTTCGGCCAGCGCCAGAACACGCGGCCGTCGCGCTTTCTCGACGATCTCGCCGTCGGGACCGTCGAGGACGTTTCCGAGGCGCGATCGTGGGCGGCGGAGAGGCCGCGGGCGCAGCGCCCGCAGGCGACGATCCCGCCGCGCCCGGCGGCCGGCGCTGCGGGCTCACGGCCGCGCGGCCCGGCCGTCTCCGCC
>DATIVB010000066.1:0-6807 GCA_035466375.1 Chondromyces sp. | reverse complement strand
ACTACGTGGTCGAGATCTATCCGTGGCCCCTGGACCCCTTCGACGACGATCCGGTCACCTGTCTGGCAGGCGTCGGCGGCAAGCGTCGGGTCGCGGTGGACCTGGGGACGTGCCAGTAGGGACCGTCTGTGGTCCCTGCCGCACGCCAGGGGGGCGGGCCCTCGACCGCCCCCCCTTTTCCGGCCTCGATGCCGCTACGCCTCAAACGGTGTCTGGTAGATCCGGGCGGTTACCCGCCAGGGTCTACCCGACACCCGGGAGGGCGCGTCGGGCATCAACGGATGACCGCGTGCGACGGACGCCGCAGCGAGTCGGTGGCCCGGGGACCGTACCCGAAGCGCACGAGGAGGTTCGGCCGTCGCCCCGCGAACCCGGCGAGCTCTGCCACCTGGGGACGGAACCGCGGCACCTCGACGGGCTGGTTGACGAAGGCGTGCTTCAGGCCCATCTCGGTCGCCACCAGGGCGAACTGCTGGAATGCCCGCCCGGCCTCGATCCACCCGCGGGGCGAGTCCTCCCGGGCGCAGAAGAGCGCCAGCCCGGCGCTCGAGCGCACCTGTGCGGCTGTCTTTTCGCTCTCCGACTTCGGCCGCAGGACGAGGGGCAGGACGCGGCGCCCCAGCCAAGCGGGCAGGCTGGGGCTGCCCATCACGCCCGAGTACAGCCCGTCCCGGCTCGCCATTGCCTGACCGGCGTTGAATCGGATCCAGGCGCAGAGCTCTGAGATGAAGGCCTTGTCCTCGAGCTGCTCGGTGTTGGCCTCGACCACGAGATCGCACAGTTTCGCCATCTCCCCGTCACTCTCGAAGACCCGACACTCGACGCCGTCGCGCCGGCCGGCTTCGGCGAGGCGGTCGAGATCGCGGGCTGCGAGCTTGCGGCCGTCGTATTCGACCCGCGAGCACTGGCGCACGACGATCTGGCGGACGAGCGGCGACAGCTCGACATCGCCAGGAATCAGATCGATCTCGATCCCGTCCGCCGAGCTCTCCACCTCGGACGCGAGGCCGTAGACGGTCGCGGCGAGCACGAGGTTCTCGGCGGCGCAGCCGAGACTCGCGTACAGGTGGTGGTCGTCCGGGTCGACCACCGGGGTGCGGCGGCCGAGCTCGGGACGGATCGCGATCCGGCCGTCGCCGATCTCGAATATCCAGGGCTGGGTGTTGTGCCCGTTCGCCGCCAGGGTGGCGGCCCGGACGAGCTCTGTCGTTCTGTCCGACGCCGCAGCGTCCAGCGGCCGCCGCAGATCTGCTACGAGAGTCGCATAGTCCTCCGATGACATGGGGGGTGGCTCCCTTCGCTTCGTCCTTGACCGGCGGAGGTGGCTGTCGAGCACCAGCGGACATCGTCGTCGCTTCGCAGCTGCAACCTCGCCGTCCCCTGACTCTCCATCGCGGGATCCGATTCGTCAAGGTCCCGCGGGTGCCTCCAAAAGTGCCATGAAGGCTAAGGGTGGTCCTTTTCCGGGAAGAGCGCCTCCCACCCATCAATCTCCGGAGCTTTAGAACATGAAGGTCGGAATTACGGGAGTGAAGTAGAGCCTGATCCCCCAGCGGCTGCCGGGCTTGTCATCGGGGCGGATGATCGAGTAGTCGACCTCCAGGAACACCTGCACGGGCAGCTTACCGACCTGGGTCATCCGGCCGATGCCCAACCCCACCGGCACGGTCGCCTTGTCGCCCTGCGCGCGCCAGTTGTAAGTGACGTTCGGGGTCATGCCGATGCGCCACTGCGCGGCCTCGTTCCAGGGCGGAACGTAGAAGAGAAAGTACTGCAGGTTCGTAAGGCTGAGGTCCTCTCGCTCGCTCGAACCGGCCACCGACCACCAGTGCTGGGCGAGAATGCCGAACAACCACTTCGTCCCCAGGTAACCGGCCGCTGCGGCCGGGCCGACCGCGTACTTGCCGCTCCCCAGGATCTCGTCCGATGCGGTCGGGAACAGCGTCGTGGCGCCCGCACCCCAGATCACCGCCGCCCCGGTCGAGGGAACCTTGTGGAGCTCCTTGGGCGAGGCCAGCCCCATGTACACCACGTCGCCGAAGCCGCGGGTGGGTTTGAAGGGGTCGGCCAGCGCGTCGGGGAAGCTCGGGCAAGTGGTGATCGAGTCCGGAGCGAAACCGATGCAGTCGCCGAAGCGCTCGTTGATCGGCACGCTCAACGCCGGCAGCACGACGCGGTTGATCAGGTTCCAGTCGGGACCCAGCTTCAGGGGAAAGGTGGGGATGAACTGGAGCCGGTACAGGGTCTCGGTGTGGTCGATCCGCGGCCCCTCGAACTGGATGGCGTCGAACTGGATCGGGAAGGCGACGAAGTTGCCGACAGGGTTGTCGAGCAACCGCGCGATCTGGGCCTCGGACGGCGTGCACCCGGCCTTGACCACCTCTTTGAGGTCGGCGAAGAGGTCCTTCTCCAGCTCGGCGCAGTCGACCGGCGGGGAGGGAGGGCTTTCCTGCCCGTGCACCCATGTCCCGCCCCAGCTCGCAACGGTCACCGCCACGGCCAACGCAAGCTGTCCTCTCATGGTTCTCCTCCCCCACTCCTGGTCCCGCACCGTCATCAGACTCCGGCCCAGAGGGCCGCGGCGCAGGGCCCCGAATCAAGAAAACTCCCCACGAATGTCGACACCATAACCGCGTCCGTAGCCCTGGTCTCAGCTTAGGAGTGAGTCCCTGACCTAACAACTGTCCCAAAGGGCAACAGTGATTGCCCGAAAGAGACGAACGGCGGCGGCGCTGTTCGCGGCAATCTCAGGAGCGATCGAGAAGCCGGGCGACGCCCCCGTCGAGCTTCGCGGGCGGTACCGCGTGTCGCACTATTTCGTTGTTCGCGCAGGCGCCGAGCTCGAGACCATCGTGCCACCACAGGGGGGAGAGAATTCCCACGCAAGAGTGTCATGAAGCGATACGTGGCGTTCGCCTCTACCTCCCTTGAGATCCTCTGCGATCCGTGGCCTCCACATTCCCACTTTGGACCCAGACGGCTCTGTCCCAGATCCGGTGTCGCACGAGCTGGTGATCCAGTCGCCGTAGAGGCTCACGCTGGAGTACGTGGCCAACCCGGTGGCCGCATGGTTGACACCATAGACCACCACCAGATCATCCCCGCCCAGGATGAAGTTGGCCGGCTCTCCGTCGATTGGTCGTGAACCTTATCGGCGGCATCCAGGTGAGGGGCCGTGCCGAGGAGCACCGCTCCTGACGCGAGCACGCACACAACCTTCGCTGTGATTCGATGTGCGATTGCGAGCAAACCCCGGCCGATCCGGCCGGACCGTTCCGCCGCAGGCACGTGTTGTTGGACAACATCCGCCTGGTACCTCATCGTCATCATTCTCCTTGGGAGCTGCTCTCTCGTCGTACAGAATTTCCGAGTCGATGCACACACCCTCCCCGCGAGCTCACTCGACCGGGACACGGTGCCTGGGGACTGAACCGGACGGCTTCATCGAGAATGGCCTGTGAATGGGCGTTTTCCTCTGCTCGCTTCGAAGGTACACGTACAGCGTCAGCGAAGGCAATCCGCCCCAGTCTGTCGAATCCAGAACCGGAATGATGCCTCGTATCAATTAATTCCAATGCGGGGTGGAAGGGAACGCGGTACGGGTTTCCTCGCTCTGAAAACCAAGGGCGCCGTGAGACGAAGCAACACAGCGATGACCTGCCACACGGTCGCTCCGACTGTGAATACCTGGCAGTAGAATGGCTGCACCAGGAGGCCACCATGCGAAGAAGAAGTACCGTCGCGATGTCCGGCTTGGCTATATTCGTCGCCATGAGCACAAACCCCACCACCACCGCAGCGTCGGAAGCGTCCAGTGCCGCCGGCCTGCTGTCAGCCCGAAACATGACTGAAGAGGAGTACCTCGAGCGCATGGTGCCGGTCTTCAGAGAGCTCTACGGGCCGATGGCCGAGCCCGCAGCCCTTCTGATCTGGAGGAACGCCGGACCCGTGTTCGCAATGGACGCCATGACGCGGTGCTACGGCGAGATCTGGGCGCTCGAGGGACCGCTCGGTGTGAAGGAGCGCAGCCTGGCGACGATTTCCGCGCTGGTCGCGCAGCGCCTCTACCCCGAGATCAAGCTGCACATCAACGGGTTCTTGTCGAGCGGCGGCACCCTGGAGGAGCTGTGCGCCTTCATCGCCCTCGCGGCGCAGGAAGCCGGAGGAGAGCGCATGGACGAGCTCCGCGAGGCGATCGTCGCCGGCCTCCAGTGGCGCGCACAGTCCATCGAAGGCTACAAGGCGCCGAACCACGACCAGGTCACGCAGCTCATGGCCGCGCGTGACGCGGTGGGCCCGCAGGAGGCGCTGCTCGCCAGGCTTTCGGCGGCAATCGGTCTCGGGGACACGGACAAGGTTCGCACGCACATGACGGCGATCGCCCGGGAGCTGCCGGCGGACGTCAACCGCGACGCGTACATGGACCAGCTGGTTGTCCACCTCGTTCTCTACTGCGGCTACCCGCGAGGCCTCAACGCCCTGCACGTGTGGCAGCAGCAGCGGCAGTGACGCTCCCGGGGGCGACGGCGGGGGTCGCCGGCGGCAGGCCAAACGGTCAGGGGGGCGAACCGCCGGGTCGATCCTTGTTCTCGGTGCACGGTCGTATTACCGTTCCACCGGTAGCGGAACAAGGCCGTCATGTTTGAAGACGGTGGGTCTGCCTTCGGCTCCGTGGAGTCCTCGATTCCCGATTCGACACGACTGGGAAGACTCGGGCTCTCGAACCGATGACGACAGAGGTGCGAATGGCGATGCCTCTCGCGCAGGGACCGCGATGAGTAAGACCTCGAAAATGGCCATCTGGGCATGGCTGCTGGTAGTGCTCTATTACTTCTATCAGTATGCCCTGCGGTCAGCCCCGTCGGTGATGATTCCCCAGCTGTCCGAGGCGTTCGGGCTCAACGCCCTCGGTGTGGCTTCGATCGTCGGGCTGTTCTATTACGGGTATTCACCGTTCAGTCTGATTACAGGAGTGTCGCTGGACCGGCTGGGCCTGAGAAAGGTGATCCCCTTGGGCGCTGTTGCGGTCGGGCTGGGCGCCATTCTCTTCGTGACCGGCAATCAGACCCTTGCCGGCATTGGCAGGCTCCTCCAAGGTGCCGGTGGAGCGGTCCCGCTCGTCGGGGCGGTGTACATCGTGTCGAAGTACTTTCCCGCTGCCAAATCGGCGACACTCATCGGTGCCACGCAGATGTTCGGGATGGCCGGTGGTTTTGCCGGCCAGTTTGCCGTCGCGCCTGTCATCGGCAGCGGATTTCCATGGCAACAATTCTGGATCATCATGGGAATTGCAGGAATTTTTCTCGGGATTATTCTCTGGGTATTTCTCCCAAAAGAGACCACAGACGAAATGCCCGAAAAATCCTTGAAGAGCACCCTGGATGCATTCAAATTTGTCATCACGAATCCTCAATCTCTTCTGTGCGGATTCATCGCTGCATTGATCTTCATCCCCACGACGATCTTCGACATGGTCTGGGGCGTCCGGTTCATCCAGGACGGGTACGGATTCGACTACGGAGAAGCCGTGTTGAGAGCATCGGCGGTTCCGTTCGGCTGGATCATCGGATGCCCGCTCCTCGGCTACCTCTCCGACAGGATCGGCAGAAGAAAACCCGTCATCATCGGAGGCACGGCGGTACTGTTTGTTTGCCTTGTCGGGGCCCTGTATGGCCGTGTCGGCGTTCTTCCGCCGTACTCCATCGCGCTGTTGATCGGAATTGCCTCGGGGGCCGGGATGATACCGTACACCGTCATCAAGGAATCGAACCCTCCACGCCTCAGTGGGACGGCCACGGGCGTGGCCAACTTCATCAACTTCACATTCAGCGCCATGATGGGACAGGTATTCGGCTGGCTTTTGCTGACCGTATCTCACGGCTCTGGAAAGTTGATGATCACGGATTACAGGATGACATTCGGTCCGTTATTATTCGGTCTGGTAGTGGCAATCATCATGACCCTCTTTTTACAGGAAACCGGACATTCGTGCACGAAGCATCGGAGTTAATCATGCACTCGGTCAAAGAAATGTACAAAATCGGCAACGGTCCCTCGAGCAGCCACACCATGGGGCCCGCAAAGGCCGCGTCGATCTTCAAGGAACGAAACCCCGGAGCCGCTGCGTATCACGTGACGCTCTACGGAAGCCTCGCCGCCACCGGCAAAGGCCACCTCACGGACAAGGCAATCCTCGAGTCCCTTGCGCCCTCCCCCGCGGAGATTTCGTGGAAGGCCTCGGAGACCATTCCGCCGCACCCGAACGGGATGACGTTTCGGGCGCTGGATGCGGCAGGCGGCATGCTCCAGGAATGGACTACCTTCAGTATCGGCGGTGGGGACATCAGTGACAGCGGCACACGGGAGAGCGCGAACCGAGTCTACGAAATGAGCACCATGAAGGAGATCTTGGAGCACTGCGAGGACAGGGGGTGCTCGTTCTGGGAGTACGTGGGGGAACGGGAAGGCCCCGGCTTCTGGGAGTACCTGGGCGAGGTCTGGCAGGCCATGCAGGAAGCCATCGCCCGGGGCCTCGAAACCGAGGGCATGTTTCACGGCGGGTTGCGGGTGTCGCGAAGGGCCGGTTCCTTCTACACCATGGCCAAGACCTTTCAGTCGGTCGTCAATCGCCGGCCTTTGGTCTTCGCGTACGCGCTGGCGGTCTCGGAGGAAAATGCAGCCGGCGGCAGGGTGGTGACCGCCCCTACCTGCGGCTCCTGCGGCGTGATTCCGGCCGTGCTGTACCTCTTCAAAACCGAGACCGAAGCGTCCGAGATCAAGCTGCTGCGTGCGCTGGCCACGGCGGGT
>DATIVB010000065.1:0-19500 GCA_035466375.1 Chondromyces sp. | reverse complement strand
CCATGGTCGAGGGCGCGTCCACCAGCGACGAGTAACGGCAGCCGATGATGTCCGAGGACACCAGCTCGTCATCACTGACCCCGAGGATGCCGCGCATCGGAGCGCTGCCGGCGGCCTCCCGCAGCGCGTTGTTGACGGACTCCACGTCGAGTGCGCGCTCGGTGCGGGCGACGAAGTCGACGATCGAACCGACGGCCACCGGCACCCGGATCGCGAGCCCGTCGAGCCGGCCCTCGAGCTCCGGGATCACCTCGGTGGTGGCCAACGCCGCCCCGGTGGTGGTGGGGACCATGTTGACGGCCCCGGCTCGGCCGCGGCGCCACTTCGAGGCCGGGCTGTCGACGATGGCCTGCGAGCTCGTGTAGGCGTGGACGGTGGTCAGGAACCCACGGACGATGCCGAAGCTGTCGTTGAGCACCTTGGCCACCGGAGCCAGGCAGTTCGTGGTGCACGATGCGCAGGACAGCAGGCGGTGCTCGCCGGCGTCAAAGCGCTCGTGGTTGACCCCCATGCAGATCGTGATGTCGGGCTCCTTGGCCGGGGCGGTGATCACCACCCGCCTCGCCCCCGCCTCGAGGTGCTTGGACGCGTCGGCGCGGGAGCGGAACAACCCGGTGGCCTCGATGGCGATCTCGACGCCGAGCTCGGACCACGGCAGGTCGGCGGGGTCGCGCTCGCTGGTGAACCGGATCTCGGCGTCGTTGAAGCGCAGCGCATCGCCGGTGCTGGAAATCGCGGCGTCGGGCGGGCGCTGTGCCGAGTCGTGGCGCAGCAGGTACGCCAGGTTGTCGAGCGGCGCAATATCGTTGACCGCCGCGACCTCCAGGTCCTCCGACTCCATGAGCTGACGGAAAACCAGCCTGCCGATGCGCCCGAAACCGTTGATGCCGACCTTGATTGCCATGGTTCGCTTCCTCCGGAGGTGGATTTCCTCCGATGCTGGCGCGGCCGCCCGTCAGTCGCCACCGGAGCCGCCCCCCGAGATCCGTTGGGGACGACCCTGATGGGTCCTGCAGGCAACGGCGGTACAGTGGACCCTGGGAGGAACTCCCAGGCCGCGGGCAGGCTTTGCGGCCGATATCCGCCGGTCGTGGCGCAGTGCCGCGGTGCCGGCTCTGCAGGCGGGCTACGGGGAGCCCGCGGTCTCCGATCCGGCCGTCCAGGCGCCGCCCGCCAAACTGCAGGTCACGGTGGCGCCCGAGCCGGGCTCGGAGTCCACCGTGAGCGAGCCGCCGATGAGCCGCGAGCGGTACTCCATGATGCGCAGGCCGGAGCCGGTCCTGGTGCGCTGCCGGTCGGCTCGGAAACCGCAGCCGTCGTCGACGACGCGCAGGTGCAGAACGTCGCCGGCAGCCTCCAGCGTGACCGTGATCTGCTGCGCCCCGCCGTGTTGCACCGCGTTGTTCACCGCCTCCTGGACGATGTAGTAGAGGTTCGTGGCGGTCCTGCTCTCCTCGATGACGATGTCGTCATCGTTGACGAACTCGCAGGCGACGCCGCGCTCGATCTCCATGCGCTCGGCCAGCTGCACGACCGCCGCCCGCAGGCCGCCGGCCGCGATGGTGGCCGGCACCAGCCCGCGCGCCAGCGACCGCACGTGCCCTTGCGCCTGCCGTGCGGCCTCGACCAGGTGGGCGGCGGTGACGGGATCGGGCTTCCCGTCCTCGATCCGCTGGAGCAGGACCTCGGCCAGCATCCGGATGCCGGCGATCTCCTGGGCCACCGTGTCGTGCAGCTCCTTGCCCAGCCGCCGTTGCTCCTCGTCGCTGAGGTCGGAGAGCTTGCGCTGCATGGCCATCCGTTCCATGACGCGCCCGATCTCGATGCCGATGCTGGTGGCGAGCTCCACCACGTACTCGCGCCGTTCCGCGCCCTCCAGCAGCAGTTCCAGGACCCCGACCGACTGGTCGCCCGCCAGGATCGGCACCAGCATCGCGAGCTGAATGCCGGTCCGCCGGGCCGCCGCCCCGCGGTCGTCGCCGATCGCACGCTCGAGGTCGACCGTCCACTGCGGCCGGCGCTGCTCCATGATCTCCTGGGCCAGCTGGCTGTCCGCCAGCCTGCGACGGCCCGGCGTGACGTCGACAACTTCCGCCGCCGTACCCTCCGCGGCCTCGAAGCGCCGGCCCACCGCCACCAGCGTGTCCCGGTCCTGATCGTCGGCCAACCACGCCTGGCCGTAGCGCGCGCCCATGTGCATCGCCAGATCGGGCAGGATCGTCTCCAGCGCCTCCTCCACCGAGCTCGCGTTGTTGGCCGCCTCCGCCATGCGCCGCAGGAGGACGATCACCGCGGAGCGCCGGGCGACGGCTCGCTCGAGCCGATCGAGAGCCGCCCTCAGCTCCAGCTGGGTGCGCTCGAGCTCCGTGATCTTGCTCTGGAGTTGAGCGTTGACCGCGCTCAGCTCGCGGTTCTCGCGACCCGCATCCGTCGCGCCGGTGCCCGGGTGATCGTGCTCGGCGCCAACAGCCCGGGCTTCCGATCCGCAGGCGGTCGGCCTCTCGCCGGCGTGCATCTCACGACCGCTCAACGCGCGAGCGGATTCGCCGTCCTCGTGCGATCCATCTGTCATCCCGGCCTCACAGCCCCCGGCATCTCCACCCGTTTCGAACGCCCCGGCGAGATGTCGAAAATGAGGCTGCAGTGTAGCACTGCCGGCCCCATTCGTGCTGTCCACCGTGCACGGCGAGCACGTTGACGTTGGGTGCAGACCCCATGGGTCGCTGCGGGTGCACCGGGTTGGGCCGGAACCGCGCTCGGACCAGGATGAGGCGATGTGCAGCCACCGGCTCCGGAGCCGAGGCCGCCAGGGGCCTGCGGCGTTTCATGACGGAAGCGGTGTCCGATGAGCGGCTCCGGCTCCTCCGGGGCAAGACGACGCCCGCGGATGCTGATCGTCGACGACCATCCGTTGATGCGGCAGGGCGTCCGCGAGCTCTTCCAGCGCCAGGACGGCATGGAGGTATGCGGCGAGGCCGACTCGGTGGAAGGCGCGCTGGTCGAGCTCGAGTCCTGTCGGCCCGATCTGGTGATCGTCGACATCTCGCTCAAGGACGGCAGCGGTCTCTCCCTGGTGGAGAAGGTCCGCGACATCGACCCTTCGGTGGCGACGCTGGTGTGGTCGATGCACGACGAGGACCTGTTCGCCGAGCGCGCACTGCGCGCCGGCGCCATGGGTTACATCAGCAAGTCGGCCTCGGCCGCGGAGCTCGTGCAGGCGGCGAGGGACGTCCTCGCCGGCAAGGTGGCGGTGAGCCCGGCGGTCGCGCAGCGCCTGCTCCGGACGGTCGGTCACGGCGGCGCGAAGCCCACCTCGGGCGGCGTCGCCTCGCTGTCCAACCGCGAGCTTTCGGTGTTCGAGCTGATCGGCAACGGGCTCACCACCCGCCAAATCGCTGAGAGTCTGCAGCTCAGCGTCAAAACCATCGACTCGCACCGCGAGAACATCAAGGCCAAGCTGGGACTGGACAGCAGCATCGAGCTCGTCCGCCACGCCGTCCTGTGGGTGCTGGAGAGCGCGTGACAACCGGAGGCCGCCCGCGGCACGAGCCTTTCCGATGACGCGCCGGGAAAGAAAGAAGAACCGTGTGGGAGGTTGAGCCATGGACTGGGAACGCATCAGGACCGAGTGGAAGGAGATCAAGGGCGCTGCGAAGGAGCAGTGGGGCCGTCTGACCGACGACGATCTGCTCGAGATCGCCGGCCAGCGTGAGCAGCTCCACGCCAGCATCCGCAAGCGCTACCAGGTCGCCGAGGAGGAGGCCGAACGCCAGATCCGACAGTGGGAGGAACGGGTCCAGCTGGGACCGCCCGCCAACGAGTGACGGATCGGATTGACACGCGCGCACGGCACGGAGGGCCAATGGCCGAGTACGTACGAGCTCTGCAGGACCTGACCAACGACGACGTGGACGCGGTGGGCGGCAAGAACGCCTCTCTCGGCGAGATGATCGGCGCGCTCGCCGCGCGCGGCGTGCCGGTCCCGGGGGGCTTCGCCACCACCGCCGCCGCCTATCGCAGCTTCCTCGAGCACAACGAGCTCGGCGACGCCATCCGTTCCGATGTCGCGGCGTTCGAGGACGGCGAGCGCTCGTTGGAGGAGACCGGCTCGGCGATCCGCGCCCGCATCCGCGAAGCCCGGCTGCCCGGCGAGGTGGCCGAGGCGGTCCGCGGCGCCTACCGCGAGCTCGGCGACCGCCTGGGCGGTGACAATCCGGAGGTCGCGGTGCGCTCGTCGGCCACCGCCGAGGACCTCCCCGAGGCGAGCTTCGCCGGCCAACAGGAGACCTATCTCTACATTTCCGGCGAGGACGAGCTGTTGGACGCGTGTCTCAAGTGCTACGCCTCGCTGTTCACCGACCGGGCCATCAGTTACCGCGAGGAGCAAGGGTTCGATCACCTCGATGTGGCACTCTCGGTCGGCGTGCAGGAGATGGTCCGCGCCGACGAGGGCGGCTCGGGGGTGATGTTCACCCTCGACACCGACACGGGGTTCCCCCGGGTCGTGCTCATCGACGCGGCCTGGGGGCTGGGCGAGAACGTGGTCGGCGGCGAGGTCAATCCCGACGAGTACACGGTCTTCAAGCCGCTGCTCGACTCCGAGGACCTCTGTCCCATCATCGGCAAGGAGCTGGGCGACAAGGAGATGACCATGGTCGCCACCGCGGACGGTGGCGGCACCGAGAACGTCGAGACCCCGCCCGAGAAGCGGCGGCAGTTCGTGCTGTCGGACGACGAGATCCTGCAGCTGGCGCGCTGGGGCGCGACCATCGAGGCGCACTACGGACGGCCCATGGACATCGAGTGGGCGAAGGACGGCGCCAGCGGCGAGCTCTTCATCCTGCAGGCCCGGCCCGAGACCGTGCAGTCGCAGAAGCGGGCCGCCACGCTGCGCACCTATCGTCTCACCGGCAGCGGGTCGGTGCTGGCGGAGGGCCTCGCCATCGGTCAGGGCATCGCCGCCGGAGAGGTCCGGGTCATCGCCGACGCCGACCGGGCCGAAGACATCGAAAAAGGTTCCATCCTGGTCACCGAGATGACCGATCCCGACTGGGTTCCGCTCATGAAGCGCGCCGGCGCCATCGTCACCGACCACGGCGGCCGCACCTCGCACGCCGCCATCGTCAGCAGGGAGCTCGGGATTCCGGCGATCGTGGGCGCCTCCGACGCCACCGCGGTCCTCGAGGACGGCGCCACGGTCACCGTGTCGTGCGTCGGCGGCGACCGCGGCACGGTGTACGAGGGCGAGCTCGAGTACGAGACCGAGGACGTCGACCTGGATGCGGTACCCGAGACCGAGACGCCGGTGCTGATGAACATCGCCTCGCCGTCGGCCGCCATGCGCTGGTGGCGCCTGCCGTGCCGCGGCATCGGCCTCGCCCGCATGGAGTACCTGATCAACAACGTCATCAAGGTCCACCCCATGGCCCTGGTGAAGCTGGACGAGCTCGAGGACGAGGAAGCGCGGGAGCGCATCGACGAGCTCGTTCGCGGATGGGAGGACCCCACCGAGTACTTCGTCGACCGCCTGGCGCGCGGCGTCGCCACCATCGCCGCCTCGCGCCACCCCGACCCGGTGCTGCTGCGGATGAGCGACTTCAAGACCAACGAGTACGCCGACCTCATCGGTGGCGCGAGGTTCGAACCCGACGAGGAGAACCCAATGCTCGGCTGGCGCGGGGCGTCGCGCTACTCCAGCGAGGGCTACCGCGAGGGCTTCGCACTCGAGTGCCGGGCGGTGCGGCGGGTGCGGGAGGCGATGGGTTTCGCCAATCTCAGCATCATGATCCCGTTCTGTCGGACGGTCGCCGAAGCCGACCGCGTGCTCGAGGTGCTGGCCGACAACGGGCTGGTCCGCGGCCGCAACGGTCTCGAGATCTACGTGATGGCCGAGATCCCTTCCAACGTCATCGAGGCGAGGGCCTTCGCCGAGCGCTTCGACGGCTTCTCCATCGGCTCCAACGACCTCACCCAGCTCGTGCTCGGGGTCGGTCGCGACGCCGAAGCTCTCAGCCACCTGTTCGACGAGCGCGATCCCGCGGTGGTGTCGATGATCCGCAGCCTGATCTCCACGGCCCGCGAGACCGGCACCCCGGTGGGGATCTGCGGCCAGGCGCCGTCCGACCACCCCGAGTACGCGGAGATCCTCGTGGAAGCCGGGATCACCACCATCTCGGTCAACCCCGACAGCGTGCTCGAGGCCATCCGCCACGTCGCGTCGGCCGAGGCCCGGCTGCGCGCGACCGCTGATTGAGGAGGAGAATCGCTCATGCCCGGCCCGGGGACGTCGCGGTGGAGCTGCAAAGGGATCGCCGAGCACGGCGGTGCCCGATGAGCAACGCCGGCCATTCGGCGCACGGGGCGCACGACGAACGCCGGCGGCTGGTGATCGGCGTCGTCGGCCGCGCCGGCGCCGGCAAGGACGAGCTGGCCGACTACCTCAGGAGCACCCACGGGGTGCGGGCGCTGTCCATCGGCGAGGTGGTGCGCAAGGTCGCCGTCTGGCGCGGCCTTCCGACCACCCGCGACACGCTGCGCGACATCTCCAGCACGCTCAAGGAGCACCGCGGCCCGGATGTGTTCGTGCGCCACGTCATCCGCCAGATCGTCCGCCAGGGCTGGCCCGTCGTGGCGGTGAGCGGTCTCCGGACGCCGGAGGACGTGGAGTCGTTCCGCGAGCGGTTCGGCGACTCATTCGTCCTGGTGCACGTCTCGGTGGACGACCCGAGCACGCGATTCGCGAGGCTGAAACGGCGCGGCGAGCCCCGCGATCCCGAGTCCTACGAGGCGTTCGAGAGGCAGGAGCGCGCCGAGGAGGAGCAGTTCGACCTCGAAGAGACGATCCGCCTGGCCGACCTCACGATCCGCAACGACGGCGCCCCGGCCGACTTCCACCGCCGCATC
Organism: Chondromyces sp.; assembly: GCA_035466375.1. Taxonomy (GTDB): domain Bacteria; phylum Acidobacteriota; class Thermoanaerobaculia; order Thermoanaerobaculales; family Sulfomarinibacteraceae; genus Sulfomarinibacter. Next base: position 12,597 of record DATIVB010000065.1, on the reverse strand, counting down.
GAAGAGCAGCTGGTGCGGCCATTCGAGATCGACCGGTGAGAGCGGATGCACGGCGGTGGTCCTTGGGGGCCCTCGGAACGAACCCCATGGAGCGCCTCGTGCGATCACCCATGGCGCCGGCACGCGGCTTCGCCGACACTCGGGATGGAGGCTCGCGGCGAGCCGAATTTCTCGGGCGGCTGGGACCGTTTCGAGCCCGACGTCAAGCGTGACAGGGCGGGCGCGCAAGGCGACGGCTGCACGGACGAACACTCTCGGCGTACCCGATCGGGGAGCGCTATGACCGACAGACCAGATCCCCAGGAACCGCAGACCGGGCGGTCGTCGGAGACGACCCGCGAGCGCCGGGCGCAGACCGACACGGCCTCCGGGGCCCGGCCGAGGCGACGGGCGCACGCAACCCGGACCGACGGGTCATCAGAGGATCCCCACCGCAGGCGATACCACGAGCGCCAGGCCCGGCTGGTCCGCGCCTCGGTGCGAATTCTCGAGCAGAAGGACCACCGGGGGCTGCTGGAGGTGATCGCCGAGTCGGCGCGCGAGCTGACCGCGGCGAAGCTCGGGAGCTCGGGCCACGGCTACCGGGACGGGAAGTTCGTCACCGGCGCCGCCAGCCGGGCACCCGGTATTCCACCCTGCCCGGAAGGCGCCGCATTCGATCTGGAACGCGGCGGTGTGTTCGAGGAGTTGCTGGAGGGGGCTGCCACCCTGCGGCTCACCGACGACGAGATGCGACGACACCCGCGCTGGTGGGGACTGCCCGACGACCACGTGCCCCTCGACGGACTGCTCGCCGCCCGGCTGGTGGGGGGCGACGGCGAGGCGCGCGGCATGATCTTCGTCAGCCACAAGGAGGTCGGCGAGTTCGACGAGGAGGACGAAGCGGCTCTCAGCCAGCTCGCCGCGCTCGCCTCGCTCGCGCTGCAGCAGGTGGACACGCGCGCCGATCTCGAACGGATGAAGGACGATCTCGAGCAACAGGTCCGAGAGCGCACCGCCGAGGCCACCCGTCGCGCCGAGGACCTCGCCCGCCTCGCGTCCGAGGTGGCCCTGACCGAGCAGCGCGAACGCCGCCGGCTCGCGGTCGAGCTGCACGACAACCTGCAGCAGCTGCTGGTGGGCGCCAGGTTCGGCCTCGAGGCGCTCGCCAACCGCATCGGCGACGAGCACCGGGAGTCCATCGGAGAGCTCGCCGAGCTCGTCGACGAGACCATCCGGGCGTCGCGCTCTCTGACCGTGGCCCTGAGCCCGCCGGTCCTCTTCGAGGGAGGTCTCGTCGCCGGGCTGGAGTGGCTCGGCCGCTGGATGGGCCGGCAGCACGGCCTGGAGGTCGAGGTCCTCACCGACCCCGAGGCGGTGTGCGAGCGCGAGGACGTGCGGGTGCTGCTCTACCAGGCGGTCCGCGAGCTGCTGCTCAATGTCGTCCAGCACGCCCGGACCGAACGCGCGCGCGTCGAGCTCGAGCCGCGGGGCCGGGGTTTCCTCGAGGTGACCGTCTCGGACCTCGGCGTCGGCTTCGACCCCGAAGCACTGCGGACCGGCGGCGCGGACCGCGGCGGCGGCCTCGGGTTGCTCGGCATCCGTGAGCGGTTCTCCCTCCTCGGCGGGGGTGTCGAGGTCGGCAGCAGCCCCGGCGAGGGGACGCGGATCGTCCTCACCGCACCCGGGTCTCCGGAGCGGCTGCCGCACCAGGGCGTCGCCGCCGCCGTCAGTGCGGCGTCGCCGCACTCCGCCGACGCGCACGGCGAAGCCGTGGGACCGGGGGGACTCACCGTTCGCGTGCTCCTCGCGGACGACCATGTGGTCATGCGGCACGGGCTCTCGACCCTGCTCGAAGACGAGCCCGACATCGAGGTCGTCGGCGAGGCCTCGAACGGAAGCGAGGCGGTCGAGCTCGCCCGCCGGCTGCGACCCGACGTCATCCTCATGGACCTCAGCATGCCGGTCATGAACGGCATCGAGGCGACACGCGTCATCAGCCGCGAGCTGCCGGCGGTCCGGGTCATCGGGCTCTCCATGTACGAGGAGGCCGACCGGGCGAATGCCATTCGCGAGGCGGGCGCGTCCGATTACGTGGTCAAGAGCGACCCGCCCGCCACCCTGCTGGCCGCGATCCGGCACACCGCCGCCTGAGCGCGGACAGCTTCGAAGTCACGACGTGGAGCGGGCCTCCACACGAACGCCGTCGCTGACCCGGTCGGGGGGGTGGACGACGACGCGATCGCCCTCCTCGAGGCCCGACAGCACCTCCGCCTCGAGGTCGTTGCGCTTTCCGAGCTCGAGCTCCACGAGACGGGCCTCCCCGTCGCGAACCGCGTAGGCCGCCCACGCGGCGCTGCTCCGGAAGAGGCTCCCGGTGGGTACCTTGAGGGCGTCGTCGGTGTCGTACACCACGACCCCGACCTCGACCCGGAAGCCGTCCCCGAGGGCCTCGCGGGCGGCGATCGGGCCCTCGAAGTCGACGATGACCCACACCCGCTGCTCCTCGACGCCGAGAGCCGAGAGCTTCAGGAAGCCGGACGGCTCGATCCGCCGCACCCTGCCCTCGAGCCGATCCTCGCCGCCCCAACGCGTGATCCGGGCGCGCATTCCGGGGCGCATCCTCACCGCATCGGTTGACAGGAAGTCCGCCGCCACCTCGAGCTGCGACAGGTCGGCCACCTCGAGGAGTGCTTCGCCCGCCCCCACCACCGCTTCGCTGCGGTGCAGCCGCCGCAGCACCACCCCGTCCACCGGGGAGCGGATGACCAGCACGGCGCCCGCCGTGCCGCCACCGCCGCCGTCGCGGTCGTCCGGCTCGAGCAGCGCCGCCGCGGCACGCTCGACCCGCTGGCGCGCCGCGCGGACCCCCGCGTCGGCGGCCGCCAGGGTCTCGCCGGCGGTCCGGGCATCGGCTTCGGCCGCGTCGAGCTCCTGACGGGAGGCGACGCCCCGCTGCTCGAGGCTCAGGATCCGTTCGTAATCCGCCGCCGCCAGGTCGTGCTGCGCCCGCGCGCGGTCGCGCTCGGCACGGGCGCGGTCCAGCTCCTCGCGGACGGATCGCAGCGCGGCCTCGGCCCGGGCCCGGCTGCGGGCGTCCAAAGGCACCGGCTGCGTCGGCAGGAAGGTGGCGAGCACGGTCTGCCGCGCCGCCACCGGGTCCCCGGGCTCGAGCTCGATCCGCAGGACCCGGCCCCTGACCGGTGCGGAGATGGTGAAGGGCTCGCGGGCACGGGTCACACCCTCGTGCTCCAGGACCACCTGCAGGGGTCCGCGGCGGACTGTCGCCATGTCGACCGGCACCGGGTCCGGTGCCAGCAGCAGCACCAGGACGACGGCTGCGGCCAGGCCGAAGGCGGCCCAGATGACGATGCGACGGACCTTGTTCCCGCTCATGGTCTCACTCCCGGGTCTTCAGCACCTCGACCAGGTCGAGCCGGTGCAGCTTGCGCCTGACGATGAGTGCCGAAATCGAGGCGGCGACGAGGACGGTCACCGCCGCCGTCACGTATGTGCGCGTGGTGACCACCAGCGGCAGCCGCCACACCTCGGTGTCGAAGCCCGCCACCATCACCGCGGCCAGGCCGTAGCCGGCGACGAGGCCGAGGGGCACCGCCGCCACGGTCGTCAGCGCCAGCTCGCCGAGCAAAATGTAGCTGATCTCGCCCCGGGTGAGCCCCAGCACCCGCAGCGAGGCGAGCTCGCGGGAGCGCTCCGAAAGCGCGATGCGCGCGCTGTTGTAGACCACCCCGAAGGCGATGATCCCGGCGAAGGCCATGGCGGCCGAGGTGATGGAGCCCATCATGTCGGCAAAGGTCTGGCGGAAGCTGACGACCGCCGCCTCCTTGCGCATCACCCCTGCCACGGCGGGCGTGTTCTTGAGCCGCCGCATGAGGCGATCGAGGGCGGCCTCGTCCACCATCAGGTACGCGCCCGACAACGTATTCCCCTCGCCGACGAGGCGGCGCAGCGCCGAGATCTCCATGAAGGCATTGAGGCCGATGGAGTCGTCCACCAGGCCGTGGACCGGCACCTCGGCGACCGGCCGCCGCCCTTCCAGGACCTCCAGCCTGACCCGGTCCCCGACCCGGACGGCGAGCAGCTCCGCCAGCTTGCGCGACAGCACCAGACCCTCCGGAGGCAGCGCCACCGGACGGCGCGAGGCGTCCACCACGCGGTTGAGCCGCGCATCGGCGGGAAGGCCGGTCACCGCGAGGTGGCGCGACCGCGGACCGTGCCGCAGGCGCACCGGTACCGAGCGGTACGGCTCGGCGGCGATCACTCCGGGCAGCCGGCGAATTTCGCCGAGGGCGCGGGGCGAGGACGGCTCGACGAAGCTGACCGCGAGATCGAAGCGCTGCGCGAGGTCGAACTGGATGTTCATCGTGACCTCGATGGCATCACCCCAGAAGGTCCCGAAGACCAGCAGGGCTCCGGCCGCGGCGACACCGAGCACCGACAGCGCGGCGCGGCCGGGATGGCGTTCCAGGGTGCGGGCGATGATCCGGGTCGGCTGGGACAGAAGCCCTCCGAGGCCGCTGCGCTCGACGAGGCTCTCCCGGTAGCGGGACGGCGGCTCGGGCTGCATGGCCTCGGCGGGCGGCAGCGACATCGCCCGCCGGACCGCGCACAGCACGCCCAGGACCGCCGCGGCCAGGGCGATCCCCGAGGCCTGGAGCAGGACGCCCGGCGGCAGGGTGTAGCGCAGGTACGGAAAGTGGAAGAAGTCGGCGTACATCGCCGTCATGCCCCGGCCCAGCCAGGCCCCGGCGCCGACGCCCAGCGCGATCCCGACGCAGGCGTCGAGCAGGGCCCACTTGAGGTAGTGGGCGGCGACTGCGGCATCGGAGTACCCCAGGGCCTTGACGGCGGCGATCTGCGCGCGCTGCTGGTTGACCATCCGCGACACGACGACATTGAGCAGGAAGGCGGCGACCGTCAGAAAGACGATGGGGACGAAGGCCCCGAAGTTCGTCAGCTGGTCGAGCTCGTTCTGCAGGTACCAGTGCGAGGTCTGGAGCTCGCGCGGGATCGCCCCCAGGCCGCCGTAGGGTTCGAGCAGCCGGTCGAGCCGGTCGATGACCGCTTCGACCGACGCCGTGGGGGTGAGCGTCAGCACCACGTCGTTGAAGCCGCCTTCCATGTCGAAGGCCGCAGCCAGGGCGCGGCGCTCCATCCAGATGATGCCGTAGCGCTCCGGGTCGGGGAAGAGCCGGCCGGGCGCGATGCTGTAGACGAACTCGGGCGACAGCGCGATGCCGACGATCTCGAGGCTGCGGAGGCGGCCGTTGATCACGGCGCGGATGTTGTCGCCTGGCCCGAGGCCGTGGGCGTCGGCGAAGCTCTCGCCGACGATCACCTCGTCGCGGTTTCCCGGAGCGAGCCATCGGCCGCTGCGCAGGAAGAGATCGCAGACCTTTGGCCGGCGGTCTGCCGGGATCGACACCAGGTGGCCGGTGGCGGGCTCCACCATGTCGCGGACGTCGAGGTTGACGTCGCGCACCACCCGCGTGGCCACCTCGGCGACGCCCGGGATGCGCGCGATCTCCTGCTCGAGCCGCTGCGGCGCCCGCTCGAGCGACGCGAAAACCTCACCGAACCGGTAGCGCCGGTAGTACGACTGCCGGGTGAGCTCGAGCGAATCGAAGGTCGAGAGCATGAGCACGTACATGGCGACGCCCGAAGCGATGACGAGCGCGATGGCCGCCATCTGTCCCTTGCGCCGCCAGACGTCGCGCAGGAGCTTGCGGTCCAGCGCCTTCAGCCTCACCACTCGATCTCCCCGGGGGCCTTGCGCTCGCTGACCCGCCGGTCCTCGTCAATGGCGCCGTCGGCCAGGCGCACCACCCGATGGGCCATGTCCGCGATCGCCGAGTTGTGGGTGATGAGCGCCTCGGTGGTGCCGAGCTCGCGGTTGACCCGCTCCAGGGTCTCGAGGACCACCACCCCGGTGGCGATGTCGAGGGCGCCCGTGGGCTCGTCGCACAGCAGGACGTCGGGCCGCTTGGCGACGGCCCGCGCCACCGCGACGCGCTGCTGCTGCCCGCCCGAAAGCTGGGACGGGAAGTGGTCCATGCGGTCGCCCAGGCCGACCAGCTCGAGCGCGTCGGCGGCGCTCATGGGATCCTCGGCGATCTCGGTCACCAGCTGCACGTTCTCGCGCGCGGTGAGGCTGGGGATCAGGTTGAAGAACTGGAAGATGAAGCCGACCCGGTGGCGCCGGAAGGCGGTGAGCTCGGACTCGTCGGCGCCGGTGAGCTCGCGGCCCCGGTAGCGCACCGTGCCCGAGGTGGCCACGTCGAGCCCGCCGATGATGTTGAGCAGCGTCGACTTGCCGCTGCCCGAGTGGCCGAGGATCACCAGCAGCTCGCCGTCGCTGATCGACAGGTCGATGCCGCGCAGCGCGTGCACCTCCACCTCCCCCATCACGTAGGTCTTGCAGAGATCCTCGATCTCGAAGACCGGCTCCTCGGCGGTCCGTTCGGCGGGATCGGCGGCGCTCATGCCTCGAGGTCGAGCTGCTCCACGTAGTGCTCGATGATCGGAAAGTCGTCGAGGCGCCGCTGCGTGGCCGCCTCCAGAAACCCGTCCACCCACCAGAAGATGTCGTGGCGGCGGATGCCGCGCCGCAGCCTCTCGGCCCGCTGCCGGACCTCGGCGTCCGGCATCTCGTAGGCCGTCCGGATGGTCTCCGCCACGCCGTCCACGTCGTTGGGGTTGACCATCAACGCGCTGCGGTGCATCTGCGAGGCGGCGCCGGTGAACTCGCTGAGCACCGGCAGCGCCCGGAGGTCCGGGCTGGCGGCGCAGAACTCCTTGACCACCAGGTTCATGCCGTCCTTGATCGGCGTCACCAGGGAGATCTCGCTCGCCGCGTAGTAGGACAGGAGCTCGCGCCGCGGCAGGCGGCCGTAGAGATAGTGGATCGGGACCCACCCCGGCCGGCTGAAGCGCCCGTTGATCTCGCCCACCCGGCGGTCGATGAACTGCTTGAGGGCGTGGTACTCGGGCAGCTTGCGGCGGCTCGGGACCACGACCTGGAGGAGGCTCAGCTTGCCGCGCAGCTCCGGGTAGCGCTCGAACGCGCGCTCGAGGGCGCTCAGGCGGTGCGGGATCCCCTTGGTGTAGTCGAGGCGGTCGACCCCCAGCATCAGGCGCGCCGCCGAGAACTGCTCGCGCAGCCGGCGCGAGGCCTCCACCACCTCCGGTTGCTTCGCGACGTCGGAGAACTCCCGGTAGTCGATGCTGATGGGGAAGCTGCCGATGTGCACCTCGCGGCCGTCGGCCAGGCTCACCACCGACAGCGCGCCCTCGCGGGTCACGTGGACGTTGCGCACCAGCGCCCGCAGGCACTGGATGAGGTTGCGGCGGTCGCGCATGGTCTGCACGCCGATGAGGTCGTAGGCGAGCAGGCCGCTCAGGATCTCGAGGTGCCACGGCAGGGTGAGCAGGATGTCGAGGGACGGGAAGGGGGTGTGCAGGAAGAACCCGGTGGAGCGCTCGACCCCCATGTCGCGCAGCGCCGCCCCGGCCAGCATGAGGTGGTAGTCGTGCACCCAGACGAAGTCATTCTCGTCGGAGGCCTCGGCGATGGTGCGCGCGAACGACCGGTTGACGTCCTGGTAGGACTGCCAGAACCGCGGCTCGAAGAGCGCCTTGCCCGGCAGGTCGTGAAACACCGGCCACAGCACCTGGTTGGCGAAGCCGTCGTAGTAGCCCTCGATCTCCACCGGGGTCAGGGTGTGCGGTATCAGCCGGTAGCCGGTGTCGCGCTCGGCGCGGTCGATCATGGACCCCAGGTCGCGCTGGACGCTGCTCCCGGGCCAGCCGATCCACAGCCCGCCGCGGTCGCGCAGTACCGGCGCCAGGGCCGTCACCAGGCCGCCCGAGCCGGGCACCAGCCGCCGTTCGCCGTCGTCGTCCTCCTCGACCACGACCGGCAGGCGGTTGGAGACGACGACCAGCCGCTTGACCGGTCTTCTGTTGGCCCTCTGCGCGCTGGACATTGGCGTACTCCGTGAATCTGCGATCGGCGACCGCGTGTCTGCGGCCTCCCCACAGGATGCGGCCGCCGCAGCCTCCGCAGCCACGGTCCGAGGACCCATCCCACCCTGGGGGCATCCCGGAGCCGACGCCGGATCACGGGGGCTGCCCCGATGACTCTTTGCGCGCGAGCCGGATCGAGCCGGGCGCGTCCCTCCGGGATCATGGGCCGGTCTCTCCGAGACGACCGGCCGTGACCGCGCGCCGGCCGTCCCGGCGCGACTCAAGGAGGCCCCATGACCGACCCCGTGCTCGAGCTGGCCAGCGACCGCTGGAAGGCCGTGATCTTCGACCTCGACGGCGTCATCACCCGCACCGCGGCGGTCCACGCCGCGGCGTGGAAGCAGCTCTTCGACGACTACCTGGAGCGGCGGGAGGCGCGCGAGGGCGAGGACCACTCGCCTTTCGACATCGACAGCGACTACCGAAGCTGGGTGGACGGCAAGCCCCGCTACGACGGGGTGCGCAGCTTCCTGGAGTCCCGCGGCATCGAGCTGCCGTGGGGCGACCCCGACGACCCTCCGGACCGCGAGACGGTGTGCGGCCTCGGCAACCGGAAGAACCTCCTCTTCAACCAGCGGCTGCGGGAAGACGGCGCCGAGACCTTCCCGCCCGCGGTGGAGTTGGTCAAGCGACTGCGCTCGAAAGGCGTAGCCACCGCGGTGGTGTCGTCGAGCAAGAACACCGGCGCGGTCCTCGAGGCCGCCGGCATCGCCGATCTGTTCGACGCCCGGGTGGACGGGATCGAGGCCGAGCGCCTCGGCCTGGCCGGCAAGCCGGCGCCCGACGTCTTCGTCGAGGCGGCCGGGCGGCTGGGCGCCGAGCCCGGCGCGACCGTGGTCTTCGAGGACGCGGTGTCGGGGGTCGAGGCCGGGCGGCGCGGGGCCTTCGGCCTGGTGGTGGGCGTCGACCGGGTGGGGGCCGCCGAGGCCTTGCGCGAGGCCGGCGCCCACGAAGTGCTGAGCGACCTGTCGCGCGTGGCGGTGAACGGCGCGGAGGCCGCGGACGAAGAACCGGACGCGCTCCCTTCGGCCCTCGAGGCGATCGAGGCGATCGTGGCGCGCGGCGCCGGGGACCCGCCGTTGGCGGTCTTCCTGGACTACGACGGCACCTTGACGCCGATCGTCGAGCGTCCGGAGAACGCAACCCTGTCGCCGGAAAGCCGCGACGCGATCGACCGGCTCGCCCAGCTGTGCCCGGTGGCTGTCATCAGCGGTCGTGATCTCGAGGACGTGCGCGGCATGGTCGGGCTCGAGACCATCCACTACGCCGGCAGCCACGGCTACGACATCTCGGGCCCCGAGGTCGTGGCCCAGCGCGGCACCGAGTACCTCCCGGACCTCGAGCAGGCGCAGCACGAGCTCGAGGTCGAGCTGGAGGAGATTCCCGGTGCCTGGGTCGAGCGCAAGAAGTTCGCGGTGGCGATCCACTTCCGCCAGGCCGACGAGGCCCGCGTCGACGAGGTGCGCAGCGCCGTCGAGCGGGCCCACGCGCGGCGTCCGGGCCAGCTCGAGACGTCGTCCGGCAAGAAGATCTTCGAGCTGCGGCCGGCGATGGACTGGAACAAGGGCCGCGCCCTGTCGTGGCTCATGGAGGAGCTCGGGATCTCGGGAGGCGGGACGGCGCCCCTGTACCTCGGCGACGACACCACCGACGAGGACGCGTTCCGGGAGATCCGCGACAGCGGCGTCGGCATCGTGGTCGGCGAGCACCCCGGCTCGACCGCGGCGCGCTACCGGCTGCGCGACCCCGACGAGGTGCGGCGCTTCCTGCTGCGGCTGGCCGAGGCCCTCGAGGGAGGTCGAACATGAGCCGCGACGACGCCTGGGTTCTGCACTACGAAGGCTTCGACCCCGAACAGCAGGCCCTCCGCGAGGCGCTGACGACCACCGGCAACGGCTACTTCGCCAGCCGCGGCGCGGTGCCGGAGGCGGTGGCCGACGACGTCCACTACCCCGGGACCTACCTCGCGGGAGGCTACAACCGCCTCACCACCGAGATCTCGGGCAAGGAGATCGAGAACGAGGACCTCGTCAACCTGCCGAACTGGCTCTTCCTGTCCTTCCGCATCGCCTCGGGCGACTGGTTCTCGCTGTCGGACGTCGAGGTGCTGGAGCACACCCAGAGCTTCGACCTCCGCGGGGCCGTGCTCGAGCGCAGGCTGCACTTCCGCACCGAGGACCGGCGCGAGACGGTGCTCGAGCAACGCCGCTTCGTCAGCATGGACGAGCCCCACCTCGCCGCCCTGAAGACCGTCATCACGCCGGTCAACTGGAACGGCGACATCGAGGTCCGGTCCGGCCTCGACGGCCGCGTCATCAACGACGGCGTCGCGCGCTACCGCAAGCTCGCCAGCCGCCACCTCGAGGTCCTGGACGCCGAGGAGATCGACGAGGAGACGGTGGGCCTCAGGGTCGCCATGAATCAGTCCCGGGTCCACGTCGTCCTGGCGGCGCGGACCCGCTCGGACGCGCCGGGCGACCTGCCGACCGCGCGCCGCCGGACGGTCGAGGAGGACGGCTTCGTCGCCCTCGACCTCGGCGCCGAGGCCTCCGAGCAGCAGCCGCTCCGCATCGAAAAGGTCGTCGCCTTCACCACATCCAGAGACAACGCGATCTCGGAGTGCGGTCTCGAGGCCCGCAAGCTCCTCGAGCGCGCGGGCGACTTCGAGAGCCTGCTCGCGAACCACCGCAGGTCGTGGGACCACCTGTGGCGGCGCTTCAACGTGAAGTTCGAGCACGCCGAGAACGGCGAGGGCCGGCGCACCGGCATGATCGTCCACCTCTACCTGCTGCACATCCTGCAGACCGTGTCGCCGCACACCATGGACATGGACGTGGGCGTGCCCTCACGGGGGTGGCACGGCGAGGCCTACCGCGGCCACATCTTCTGGGACGAGATCTTCGTGTTCCCGCTGCTGAACCTGCGGCTCCCCGAGATCACCCGGTCGCTGCTCATGTACCGCTACCGGCGGCTCGACGAGGCGCGCGCGAACGCCTCGCGCGCCGGCTATCGCGGCGCCATGTACCCCTGGCAGAGCGGCAGCGACGGCCGGGAGGAGAGCCAGCACATCCACCTCAACCCCAAGTCCGGGCGCTGGATCCCCGACAACTCCAACCTCCAGCGCCACGTCAACTCGGCCATCGCCCACAACGTCATCCAGTACGCCCGCGTCACCGGCGACGAGGAGTTCATGTCCTTCTTCGGCGCCGAGATGCTGCTCGAGATCGCCCGCTTCTGGGCCAGCATCGCCACCTACAACCCCGAGCTCGACCGCTACGAGATCCTCGGCGTGATGGGGCCCGACGAGTACCACGACGGCTACCCCGACAGCGACTCCCCCGGGCTCGACAACAACGCCTACACCAACGTCATGGCCGCCTGGGTCCTCGACCGCGCCCTGGCGGTGCTCGAGTCGCTGTCCGAGGTGCGGCGGCGGGAGCTCTGCGAGCGCCTCGAGCTCTCCGACGAAGAGCTCGAAGAGTGGCGCACCATCAGCCGTCGCCTGCGGGTCGTCTTCCACGGGGAGGGCATCATCAGCCAGTTCGAGGGTTACGACGACCTCGAGGAGTTCGACTGGGAGGGCTACCGGGAGAAGTACGGCGACATTCAGCGGCTCGACCGGATCCTCGAGGCCGAGGACGACACTCCGAACCGCTATAAGGCTTCGAAGCAGGCGGACGTGCTGATGCTGTTCTACCTGTTCTCCGCCGAGGAGCTCGAGCGGATCTTCACGCAGCTCGGCTACGACTTCGATCCCGAGGTCATCCCGCGCACCATCGACTACTACCTGCACCGCACCTCGCACGGCTCGACCCTGAGCCGGGTGGTGCACTCGTGGGTGCTGGCGCGGTCCGACCGCGAGCGCTCGTGGCACCTCTGCCGCGAGGCGCTCAAGAGCGACATCGAGGACATCCAGGGCGGCACCACGCCCGAGGGGATCCACCTCGGCGCCATGGCCGGCTCGGTGGACATGCTGAGCCGCGGCTACACCGGTCTCGAGCCGCGCGAGGAGACCCTCCGCTTCAACCCCTGCCTGCCGGACGAGCTCGCCCGCCTGCACCAGCACATCCACTACCGCGGCCACGCCCTCGAGGTCGATGTCACGCGGGAGGCCCTGACCGTGGAGGCGCTTCCGAGCAACTCGCCGCCCATCAAGATCGCGCTCGACGACCGGGTCATCGAGCTCGAGGCCGGCAGCAAGGTGGAGATCTCCATCGGCGAGGACTGACGGGCCCGACGGGGCGCCGCCGTTGGACCGCCGCAGCGGTCCGGGCGCCGTCAACGTTGCGGTCTGAAGACGACCACCGCCAGCGGCGGCAGCGTCAGGTTGAGCGAGTGCAGACAGCCGTGGGCCGCCACCGGGGTCGCCCGAACCTCGCCGAGGTTGCCCATCCCGCTGCCCCCGTAGAGGGCCGCGTCGGAGTTGAGGACCTCGAGCCAGGTCCCGCCGCGCGGCACCCCGACGCGGTAGTTGTGGCGCGGGATCGGGGTGAAGTTGGCGACGCAGACCAGGTCGTCGTCGTCGTCGCGGCCGCGGCGCCGGTAGGCCAGCACGCTCTGCTCGGTGTCGTT
>DATIVB010000064.1:0-6460 GCA_035466375.1 Chondromyces sp. | reverse complement strand
GAAAACGGGCACGGGTCGTGCCCGGCGCCACAATCTCATGTCATTCGGGATGAACCGAACGATCAGACGTTCAAACGATCTCCTATCATCCCCCGAGGCGCTCGCGGATCCGGCGCAGCTCGGCGGCGAGGTCGTCGACCTTGCGCTCCAGGCTCTCGGTGTTGTCGGCCATCATCTCGTCGACGAAGACCGCGTTGGCGAGCGAAAGGCCGAGGATGCCGCCCACCAGCACCGCAATGACGAAGAAGAGCCGGGTGCCGGTCACCAGCAGGCGGGCGTTGCCATGCTCGCCGTCGAGCGCGCGCTGCTCGAGCCCGTTGGCGATCTCGTTCCAGCCCTCGACGGTGAAGACCTGGAAGATGGAGTAACCCGCGACCACCGGGTTGCCGAAGTGCTCGGGGTCGAGGTCGCGGAACATCAGGGTCGCCATGACGGCGAGGATGAGGTTGATCAGCAGCAGCGCCAGGAAGACGCCCACCGACGCGCGCAGCGCCCGCCGCACGCCGAGCACCAGGTGGTCGAGGTTGGGGATGAAGCGCAGCACCCGGAAGAGGCGGAACAGCCGCCCGAGCCGCAGGACGAGCACGAACGCGAACTGCTGCAGGTCCAGCACAGGCCCGAGCAACGCCGGCAGGCTCAGGACCACGACCGTGAAGTCGAAGCGGTTCCAGTTCGAGCTCCAGTACTCCGCCCAGCCGTCGCGGCGGACCTTGAGCAGCGCCTCGGCCAGGAAGTAGACCACGCAGACGTAGTCCACCCAGAACCAGAGCCGGGCCGCGGCCGAGCCGCGGACCGCCATCTCGTGCAGCACCAGCGCCGTGGCGTTGAGGGTGATGAAGGCCATCACCACCCGGTCGGACAGCAGCCAGTCGACCCACCGCCTCATGGCCTTCCCTCCGCGCAGCGCCCGCGATCTGCGACCGTTCTCAGATCCGGCCCGGGTCCGGCGTCTCACGGCCGGGCGCCGGCGGGCGACGAAGCGCTCAGCGCGCGTAGTAGGGGTTGTCGCCGGAGGCGTGGTCGGTGTCGTCGAGCACGCGCTTGATCTCCGGGACCTCGCTCAAGATGGCCGTCTCGATACCCTCCTTGAGGGTCACCTGCGACATGCCGCAGCCCTGGCAACCGCCGCCGAACTGGATGATGGCGGCGTCACCCTCGACCCCGAGCAGCTCGACCCAGCCGCCGTGACCGGCGAGCGAGGGCGCGATGCGCTCGTCGATGACGTGCTGCACCTTCTGCGCCAGCGGGTCGTCCCATTTCACCTCGGCCTGCGGGTTGGTGAACATGAAGCCCGAGCCGCGGACGTCGCTCACGAAGTCGACCGTAGTGCCCTCGAGGCACTCGGCGCTCATTGGGTCGACGAAGACCTTGAAGACCTCCTGGTCCACGACGACATCGCGATCCGAGGTCTCACCCTCCATCACCAGCGACAGCTCGTAGCGGAAGTGGTGGCCGCCCTGGCGGTGGGCCACCACCCGCACGCCGAGGCTCGAGCCGTCGGCCATCTTCATGTACTCCTGCACCTTCTCGCGTGCGGACTCGGTGAACTCGATCATGATCCTCTCCTTTCGGGACCCCGGGGTCCCGACCGGGCCATCCTAACAAAATCACTTCAAAAGTCAGAACGATCGGCTCGTCCGGAAATCCGCGAAACGGCCCTGACAATTTAAGATTTCGGATTTCGGATTTCGGATTTCGGATTCTCCGCCCACCCTACCGAGGTTGAACCGCCAGGGCACCAAGATGGTCACGACGAAAATCCTTGGTGTTTTTCTTGGTGTCTTGGTGCCTTCGTGGTTGCGACGGTTCGCGCTGACGCCTCTCAAGGCGACAGAGTCTGGTCACCGTGCTCCGAGCACGGCGCGCACCCTGACCTCGCCGCCCTCGCGCAGCACGGTCACCTCCACCTCGTCGCCGGGGGCGCGCGCCTTGAGCAGGGCCGAGTAGGTCCGCAGGTCGGCCACCGGCTCACCGTCGAAAGCGACGATGACGTCTCCTGCCTGGATTCCGGCGGCCTCGGCGCCCGAGCCGGGCATCACCTGCTGCACCCGCACGCCGTCCCCCTCGAAGGCGAAGTCCGGCATGGTGCCGAGGCTGGCGCGGCGCGCCTCGCGAGGCGCGGCCTCGTCGTCACCGCCGGCGTCGCCACCGGCGCCGGCGATGGTGGCGGTCAGGGCCTCCTCCCTCTCGGCGAGATAGGCGACCGCTTCGTGGGCGGCCTCGGTCACCACCACCAGGCCGGGCGCGTCGATGGTGTCGGCGGTGTCGGAGGGCCGGTGGTAGTCGGGCGTCGGGCCGGTGAAGAGCTGCACCGCCGGGATGCCGCGCTCGAGGCAGGCGACCTGGTCGGAGGCGTCGAGGGGCTCCGAGACCGCCGCCACCGGTGCGCCCGTTGTGTAGCCGACCCCCATGAAGATGAATCGCCACTCGCGCGCCGAATCGGCGTTGAGGACGAACAGCTTGCCGTCGGCGAGCCGCCCCACGGTATCGAGGTTGACGCAGGCGAAGGGCCGCCCGTCCTCGCCCAGGGACTGCAGGAGATGCCGCGAGCCGAGCAGCCCGGCCTCCTCACCGGTGACGACCGCGAACAGAACCGGCCGCGGCCGCGGCGGCTCGGCGGCCATGGTGCGCGCGAGCTCGAGCATCACCGCCACCCCGGAGGCGTTGTCGTCGGCCCCGGGGTGCACCAGGCCCTCGTGGCCCTCGCGCACGTCCGGCCAGCCGGTGCCGAGGTGGTCGAGGTGCGCCATCACCAGCACCGGCTCGCTCTCGAGCTCGGGATCGCTGCCCGGGACCCGCGCCAGCAGGTTGACGAGCTCCATCTCCCGTTCGGGCTCGCCGCCGCGCCAGCGCCAGCTCTGGCGGAAGCCGTCGTCGCCGGCGGGCGCGAGGCCGTCGTCGCCGAGGCGCTTCTCGACGATGGCGGTCGCCCCGGCGAGGCCGGCGCTGCCCAGGCCGCGGCCCTCGAGCGCCGGGTCGGCGAGGAGCGCCACGGTGCGGGCGAGGGCGCCGGCCTCGTGGGCGGGCGGCAGCTCGGCGAGCGGCTCGCGGGGGGGCAGGACGAGGTCGGGCATCGGCCCCTCGGACAGATTGCGGACCAGGGGCGAGCTCAGCGGCCGCCACATGCCCTTGGCCACGTTCTCCGCCTCGGCGCCGCGGAAGCCCAGGTACGAGTAGCGGGTGTAGTGCGGCAGCTTGCGGGCGAGCCCCGGAATCGCGGCCGAGGGCGCTGCCGCGACCCAGGCGGTCGCCGCCTCGGGGTCACCCGGGGCGCGGGCCACCAGCACCAGCGAGTGCTCGGCGCGCGGCACGGACTCACCGTCGACGAGCAGCCGGTCCGCCTCGAGCATCACCCCGTGGTCGCGGAGGGCCGCCGCGATGCCGCCGCCAAAGGCGTTCTGCCAGCCGAGCACCCACACCGGCTCGTCGGGCAGCGTCTCGAGCTCCGCGTCGAGCACGGTCCGCGGCGCGCCGGGCTTCGCCCAGTCCGAGGCGAGCGCGCGCCACGCGTCGAGCTCGTCCGCGGGCGCCGCGGCCGGCAGGACGAACAACGGCGCCGCGGCCCCGAAAACGGTCGAAAGCGCCGGCGGCACCTCGAGGGGGTCGAGCCGTCGCATGACGTCGAACTCGGGATCCACATCCACCCGCAGCGGCCTACCGGGGGCTGGAATCTCGAGGATGCAGTCGCGCCCGCACGTGCCCGCCTCGGCCCACAGGGCCTCCTCCCGGCCCTCGACCGTCACCGCGACCGGGACCGAGATCGGGAAGGGCTCCCCCGGCTGCACCTGGCGCAGGTGGACGACCACCCGCCACGGCGCCTCACCCGGGGCTCCCTCTTCGACCCGCACCTCGCGCAGCTCGAGCTGCGGTGCGCCGGTTCGCTCGACCCACTCCCTGACGAAGGGCATCCAGTCGCCGCCCGAGGCGTCGGTGAAGGCCGCGGCGAGGTCGGCGAAGGACGCGCGGCTGAAGCGGTGCTCGCGGTCGAACAGCGACAGCGCCGCCAGGAAGCTCTCGTCGCCCACCGCGCGCCGGGCCATGTGGAAGAGCATCAGGCTCTTGCCGTAGCCCACCGCCTCGGAGGCGGCCGAGCGGCGGGAGCCGAAATCGGACAGCGGGAAGTCCTCGCCCGCCGACACCATGTCGCTGAACTTCTTGAGCGTGGCCCGCCGGTAGGTGGCGCCCTCGCCGCGTTGCTCGGCGAACAGGTGGTCGGCCATGTACGCCGTCAGGCCCTCGCACCAGTTTCCGGTGGCGAAGTCCACGTACACTGAGTTGCCCCACCAATTGTGCAGCAGCTCGTGCGGGTAGGACGAGGTGAGGATCCACGGGAAGCGGATCACCCGCGGCCCGAGCAGTGTGAAGCCGGGCATGCCGTAGCCGGTCTCCCAGAAGTTCTCGACCAGTGCGAAGGACGCGTAGGGGTAGGGCGGCAGCATGCCGTTGTAGAGCTCGAGGTAGCGCGCCGTCGCGTCGAGGTAGCGCTGGGCGAGCGCCGGGTCGTCCTCGCGCAGAAAGGCGAAGATCTCGATCTCGCCCGCGCGCCTTGTGTACTCGAACCACGGCCCGGCCACCAGGTAGATCTCCTCGGTGGGGTGCTCGAGGGCCCACGCGGTGATCCGGCTGCCGTTGTCATCGGTCTCGTGGCGGGTCCGGCGCCCCTGCGACACCACGTCCCAGGGCACGGTCAGGCCCCGCACCTCGAGCGAGAAGCTGAGCAGCGGGTTGCCGCCGAAGGTCGGCACCCAGAAGCTGGCGCCGGCCAGAAACACCCCCTGCTCGTCGATGATGCCGGGCGTCTCCGAGAAGCTGCGCTGGTACTCCTCGCCGGCGGTCGCCAGCGGGTGGTGGATCACGCCCCCGTACGCGATCTTCACCGGCCTCGCCGCACCGTCCTCCGGGACCAGCCGGTAGCCCTCGAGCGGCACCGTCTCGGACACCGTGTCGGTGGTGGCGTTGATGCCGAAAAAGTCCGACGCCACCGGGCCGTCGACCGGATCCAGGCGCCAGCCGGGCGTCAGCACCCGGGGCTCGAGACCGGCGTGGAGGACGAACCGGTAGCCGCCCTCGCCGTCGGGCGCGACGGCGCCCTCGAAGCCGAGCGTGTCGACCACCTCGATGGAGTGCGCGGCCGGGTCGAGGCGAAGATCGAGTGCGTGGTGGACCGTGTCGGCGGCCGAGCCGGTACCGGCAATCACCAGCAGAACGAGCAGCGGAATCAGCGCGAGACGTGTGCAGCTCATCGGACCTCCGGCCCGCATTCTACTATCCGGGACTGGCGGCGCGGCCGGAGCGCGGTCCCCGGGCGCACACCCCGCCGCGAACCGCGCTACCATGGCCTCGCGATCCGCCGGGAGATCGCCCCGATCGCGAAATGGAGGCATGCATGAACATCCGCACGACGCTCGCAACGGCCGGCACATTGCTTCTGGTGGCCGGGACCGCGGCCGCCGATTTCAAGGTGGTCAAGGAACAGCACACCGACTCCTTCACCGTCATGGGCCGGGAGACGCCGGCCATAGACCAGCAGCAGACGAGCTGGATCGGCAGCGACCGCACCCGGGTCGACAGCGGTGACCAGACCACCATCATCCGCCTCGACGCCAACAAGCTCTTTCTCGTCAACCACGCTGACAAGACATTCAACGTCTTCGAGCTGCCGGTGGACATCGAGTCCTTCATGCCGCCCGGCATGGCCGAGCAGATGAAGCTCATGATGAGCTTCGAGGTGACGGTCACCCCGAGCGACGAGACGAAGCAGGTGGGTGAGTGGGCGGCGCGGCGCTACGACGTGAAAATGAACTCGAAGATGGTGAACACCGCGATGACCGTCTGGGCCACCGAGGAGATCCCGATCGACCAGGACGCCTTCCACGGCATGTACGAGCACCTCAACAGCCTCAACCCAGGGCTCGC
Organism: Chondromyces sp.; assembly: GCA_035466375.1. Lineage (GTDB taxonomy): Bacteria > Acidobacteriota > Thermoanaerobaculia > Thermoanaerobaculales > Sulfomarinibacteraceae > Sulfomarinibacter. Next base: position 544 of record DATIVB010000064.1, on the reverse strand, counting down.
CGGGGTGGCCAAGGAGATGCGCAAGGTCGACGGTTTCATCGTCGAGCAGCAGAGCGTTTCGACCATGCCGATGATGGGCGACGCCTCGATCACGCGGCTCGAGAAGACGGTCTCGATCGAGGAGATGGAGCCGCCCCCCGGCACCTACGAAGTGCCGGACGGCTACACCGAGAAGCCCTTCGACTTCATGGCTTCGATGCAGCGCCAGTAACCGTCGCGGCCGACGTCAGGGCTGCGGCGGCCCCCAGCGGGCGGCCACCAGGGTCACGTCGTCGTACGGCGTGTGGCCGCAGGTGAAGGCCTCGATCTCCTCGAGCACGAAGTTGACCGCGTCGCGCGGGTCGCTCGGCGAGTCCTCCAACGTCTGAATGAGTCGCTCCTCGCCGAAGAAGTCGCCCTCGGGGGACACCGCTTCGACCGCACCGTCGGAGTAGGCGAGCACCAGATCGCCGGGCTCGAGGACGATCTCGAGCATGCGGTGGCCGCCGGTCCGCAGGGCCCCGAGAGGTAGGCGGTGCTCGGGCATGGCCAGCGGCTCGACGAG
>DATIVB010000063.1:0-1750 GCA_035466375.1 Chondromyces sp. | reverse complement strand
GGCGTACAATGCGCCTTCGATGTCCGAGCTCGGCCCCTTCCGCGTCGTGCTGCTGCGTCTCGGCTTCGCCATCGCCACCGCGCTGCTGGGGAGCCTCGCGGTGCTGGTGGCCGTCGCCTCGCGCCGGGCCTCGGTGCGGGTGGCGCACCTGTGGGGCCGGGTCCTCCTCCTGATGGCCGGCGTCAGGGTGGTGGTCGAGGGCCGCGAGCGGATCGCCGACGGGCAGCGCTACGTCATCATGGCCAACCACGAGTCGGGGCTCGACATCCCGGTGCTGCTGACGGCGCTGCCGGCGTCGCTCGAGCTCCGCTTCCTGGCCAAGAAATCGCTCTTCGAGGTCCCATTCCTGGGCTGGGCGATGCGCGTCATGGGCTTCATCCCGGTCGACCGCGAGGACCGCAGCACCGCCGCGGCGACGCTGGCGCGGACCCTGGCCGAGGTCGCCAGGGGCGGCTCGCCGCTGGTCTTCCCGGAGCAGACCTGGACCCTCGACGGTCGCCTGCTGCCGTTCCAGCGCGGCGGCTTCGTGGTCGCCCTCAAGTCCGGCCTGCCGATCCTGCCGGTGGGCCTCGAGGGGCCGCGCCTGGTCTTCCCCCCGGAGGCACGCACCATCAGCCCGCAGCCGGTCACGGTCCGCATCGGCGCGCCGATCCCGACCGCCGGCTTGGGAGTTTCGCGGCGCCGCGAGTTGACCGATACCGTGCGCCGCGAGATCGACCGGCTCAGGGGCCCCGCCGGCCACGTCCCCGACACGCCCGAAGCTTGAGGCACCCGCCGTGAGCCGGTTCTGCGGTGAGTTTGAGAATGCGAATCATTTACACAATAGAGCCGGATTCGTGCTATCCATCGCGCCATGACACTTCGATCTTTGCTCAAAGGAGGCAATGTCATGCAGACATCGAAGCTCATCGTGATGGTGTTCACGGTCATTTCGGCAGTCGCGGCCAGTGCGTGGCTGGCGGCGGGTGGGCCGCCGGAGGCGGTGACGGAAGGGCCTCGACCCGAGGTCGCTCACGGCGTGCCGGCCTCGCTCGACGCGCTCTATCCGCCGCAGGCGAAGCAGCCCGAGTACCTGATGCGGATGCTCCGCCTCGGCTCGCTCATGACCGGGGTGGCGGTCGACCTCGCGCAGCAGGACGTGGAGCACGCGGCGCAGGGTTTCGCGGCCTTCAGGAGCGACTACCTCGAGGTCGCGGCCCTGGTCCCGGAGTGGCGCGGGGAGTTCCCGGTGGAGCCGGTCGACGCCCTCGGCGAGGCGTTGGCGAGCGGCGACCCCGCACGGGTCGGGCCGGCCTTCGGCGCGGTCGGCGCCGTGTGCGCGAGCTGCCACCACAGCTCGATGGCGGCGGTGGCGGCCCGCTACCACTGGCCCGACGCCAACGCGATCACCACTACGGACCCGGTGAGCGGCGAGCGCGTCGGCCACGCGCAGTTCATGCACCAGCTCGACTTCAGCCTCACCGGCATCATCCACGACCTCGGGCAGGGACAGTTGGATGAGGCACGAGCGCACTTCGAGGACTTCCGCCGCCGCTTCGCGGCGCTGGGCGAGACCTGCGAGAACTGCCACGGCACCGAGGAGCGGTTCTACTTCACCGACCCCGCCTCGGCGGCCAGGGTCGAGGCGATCGGCGCCGCCTTGAGCGCCGAGAACCCGGACCCCGGTGCCGTGCAGGGTGCGGTGATGGAGGTGGGCCACAACACCTGCTTCCGCTGCCACCTGGTGCACGTGCCGGCGGCGTTCGCGAAG
>DATIVB010000062.1:0-2499 GCA_035466375.1 Chondromyces sp. | reverse complement strand
TTGAGGGGCCGCGCGGCACCGCCGTCCAACGAGCTGATCCGGGTCCGCGACTGCGCGGCGGCGCTCACCACCATGCTCAGCGAGCGGGCCGACGCGCGCGCCGGCTTCAGCGTCGCCGAGGCGCTGTGGGACGTCACCCTGGGCCGGCCCCGCGACGACCTGCAGCCGGGCTTCTTCGCCGAGATGGTCCACCTCGTGCGCGGCCTCGAGGGCCGCGCGCGCACGGAGTTCACCGGAAACCGCATCCTCGACCCGGCGCTCGAGGGCCGCGCCGCCGCCACGGCCCGCTCCAGGGAGCTCGACCGCTTGTGGCGGCTGGCCGAGGCGAGCATGAACCGCTTCCCCTCCGGGCTCGACGAAGAGTCGGCGGCCCGCCGCGAGGCGCGCCGCAGCCGGGTCCTCGAGGCCCTGGGCGGGGACGACCGCGACTGGCAGGACTGGCGCTGGCACCTCCGCCACCTGGTTCGCGACGCCGACACGCTCGAGCGGCTGGTCACTCTGGACGACGACGAGGCGTCGGCGATCCGCGATGCCACCGCGGGCAGGCTGCCCTTCGCGGTCACGCCGTACTACGCCTCGCTGATGGACGACGACGGCTCGGGCCGCGACCGCGCCGTCAGGATGCAGGTGATCCCGCCCCGGAACTACGTGGACTTCATGCTGGAGAACCGCCGCGGCCGGCAGCGCTCGTGCGACTTCATGCTCGAGTCGGACACCTCGCCCATCGACCTGGTGACCCGCCGCTACCCGGCCATCGCAATCCTCAAACCGTTCAACACCTGCCCGCAGATCTGCGTCTACTGCCAGCGCAACTGGGAGATCGAGCAGGCGATGGCGCCGGGGGCGCTGGCGCCGCAGCGGAAAATCGACGACGCCATCGAATGGATCGGCCGCCGGCCCGCCATCAAGGAGGTGCTCGTCACCGGCGGCGACCCGCTCGCCCTGGCCGACAGTCGGCTCAAGACCATCCTCGACGAGCTCGCGGCGATCCCGCACGTCGACCTGATCCGGATCGGCAGCCGGATGCCGGTGACGGTCCCCATGCGCATCGACGACGACCTGGCGCGCCTCCTGGGCTCGTACCGAGAGCTCGGGCGGCGGGAGCTCGCGGTCGTGACCCACGTCGAGCACCCGTACGAGCTGACCCTCGACACCGCGCGCGCCGTCGACCGGCTGCGCCGTCAAGGCATCGCAGTCTACAACCAGCAGGTCTACACCTTCTTCGTCTCGCGCCGCTTCGAAAGCGCGCTGCTGCGCGTCCTGCTGCGTCGCATCGGCATCGACCCCTACTACACCTTCGCCCCGAAGGGCAAGGAGGAGACCGCGTCCTACCGCGTGCCGGTGGCGCGGATGCTCCAGGAGCAGAAGGAGGAGGCGCGCCTGATGCCCGGCACCAGGCGCACCGACGAGGCCGTCTACAACGTTCCGGGCCTCGGCAAGAACTACCTGCGGGCGCTGCAGCACCGGGACCTCATCAGCGTGCTGCCCGACGGCTCCCGGGCCTACGAGTTCCACCCCTGGGAGAAGAACGTGGTCGAGCAGGACACCTACGTCGGCATCGACGTGCCCATCCTGCAGTACCTGCTGCGGCTGCAGGACATCGGCGAGGACCCCGCGGACTACCAGAGCATCTGGTACTACTTCTAGCGGCTAGAACGGCCGGCCGAGCCCGAGGTAGAACTTGGGCCCGTCATCGCCCCGGACGTCGGCCACCGGCCACGCCACGTCCGCCCACACCGGCCCCACCGGGCTGTTCCAGCGCAGGCCGAGTCCGGCGCCCACCGCGAGGTCGAAACCGGCGTCCGACCACCTCGGCCAGATCTGCCCGATGTCGGCGAAGACGGCAACCCGGAAGATGCCGTACGTCTCGTGGCTCCAGACCGGAATCCTGATCTCCTCGTTGAGGACGAAGAGGGCGGCGCCGCCGAGCGGCCGCAACGAGCCGTCGGGCCGCGTCGCCACCGGCCCGACGAGGTCGCGTTCGAAGCCCCGGACGGAGGCCTCGCCGCCGGCGAAGAACCGCACCTGCTCCTCCAACGGCTCGTCGTCCAGGGGTTCCGCCCAGCCGAGGCGCAGGGTGCGGGCCCAGGTCCATCCGCTCTTCGGGGCGCTCGCCCACGACGCGGTGAAGAGCGTCCGCAGGGCTTCCACGTCACCGCCGAGCGTCGGTGTGGACCACCCGACATCCGCCGCCAGGTAGTAGCCGCGCCGGGGATCGAGCGGGTCGTCGAGCCGGTCGATGATCGCCTGCCAGCCGAGGGTCGTCTGGCGCACCCGGCGCTCGCCGGAGGGCAGCGGGTCCACCTCCAGCGACGTCGACACCCGGTCGTCGAACAGGTAGTAGCCGCGCATGGCGAGCGACTCACGCAGCCGCACCGTCGCCTCCACCGAGGCGCTGCGGCTTTCCTCCTGGACCCGGTCGGGCTCGGTGGTGGAGGGGACGTCGCGGTAGCTCAGGGTCAGCGACGACGACCAGCGCCCGCCCGGCGGCCGCGGCAG
>DATIVB010000061.1:0-1918 GCA_035466375.1 Chondromyces sp. | reverse complement strand
GCCTCGAGCCGCAGTCGGTGTGGCGGCGCCGCGGCGAAAGCTGGACCCCGAGCGCCCTCGACGCGGTGGTGCTGCACGAGGCGGTCAAGCTCACCGCCGGATCGGCCTACGGCGGCTGCGGCGCCAAGCTCGCCAAGGGCCTGCTGGCCAAGATCCTGTGCGGCCTGCCGCGGCTCGAGTCCTCAGACCTGATCGTCGGCATCGAGTACGCCGACGACGCCGGCGTGGTGCGGGTGTCGGACGAGGTGGCGATCATCCACACCACCGACTTCTTCCCGCCCATGGTGGACGACCCCTACGCCTTCGGCCGCATCGCCGCGGTCAACGCGCTGTCCGATGTCTACGCCATGGGCGGGCGGCCTTTGGCCGGCATGAACCTGGTCAGCTACCCGCTCGAGGCGCTCGGCGAGGACACCCTGAAAGAGATCCTGCGCGGCGGTCTTTCGGCGCTCGCCGAGGCCGGCGCGGTGCTGGCGGGCGGGCACACGGTCGAGGGCCACGAGCTGCTGTACGGGCTCGCGGTCACCGGCACCGTGCACCCGGAGAAGATCTGGCGCAACGGCGGCGCCCGTCCGGGCGACGCCCTCGTCCTCACCAAGCCCCTCGGCACCGGCGTGCTGACCACCGCCGCCAAGGCGGAGATGGTCGACCCGGCCCACCTGTCGACCGCCCTGCGCTTCATGGCGACCCTCAACCGCGAGGCCGCCGAGGCCCTCGCAGGGGCCGAACCGCACGCGGTCACCGACGTGACCGGCTTCGGCCTCGCCGGCCACCTCGCCGAGATGGCGGAGGCATCCGCGGTGGCGGCGGAAATCGACCTCTCGGCCCTGCCGCTGCTGCCCGGCGCCCTCGAGGCCGCGGCCACCGGACTGGTGCCGGCCGGGGCGGGCAAGAACAGGACCAGCATCGCGGCGGTGCTCGAGGTCGACGACGGCGCCGACGAGCTGCGGGTCGACCTCTGCCTCGACCCCCAGACCTCGGGCGGACTGCTGGCGGCCATCGCCCCCGAGCACGCCGAGGCCCTCGTCCGCCGCCTCCCCGGCGCCGCCGTCGTCGGCCGCATCACCGCTGGCGCCCCGGGGGCGGTGCGCCTCGTCACATCACTCTGAGAGGAAAATTAGGAATGAGGAATTAGGAATGAGGAATGCCACCCACCCGCCCTGGATCGGCGATCCCATCGTGGCGGGGGCGGGTGGAAATTCCTAATTCCTCATTCCTAATTCCTCATTCTTCAGCGCCGAAGGTGCTGAAGGAGGATTCCGGCGGCGACGGCGACGTTGAGGCTCTCGACGCCGCGCTCGAGGGGGATGGTGAGCCCGCCATCGGCGAGGTCGCTCGCGTCGGCGGACAGCCCCGCACCCTCTGCGCCGAGCAGCAGCAGGCAGGGCTCGGCCGGGCGCCAGCCCGTCAGCGGCCGCCCGCCGGCACCGGTCGCCCAGATCTCGCCGCCGGCCTCGCGCACCCGTTCGGCGGCAGCCGCCGCCGACACCGCACGCTCGAGCGGCAGCCGGAAGACGGCCCCCGCCGATCCGCGCACGGCGGCCGGCGCGAAGGGGTCGGCGCAGCCCGGCGACAGCAGCACCGCTGCCGCAGCGAGCCCGGCGGCGGAGCGGACGATGGCGCCGAGGTTGCCCGGGTCCTGCACCTGCTCGAGCCACAGCGCGACCCCGGCGCGCGCCGGCCAGCGCGGCCAGCGCGGCTCCTCGGCCACCACCAGCACGCCCTGCGGACTGCGTGTGGGAGCCAGCTCGGCGAGCACCGGGGCCTCGAGCTCCCAGGCCGCAGCGGCAGCGGCGATCCATCGCGCTGCGTCCGGCGCCGCGGCCGCCTCGGCCGTCAGGTAGAGCTCCAGGATCGGGACCTGCCACCGCACCAGGTCGTCGACCAGCCGCCGCCCGTCGACCACGACCTCGCCGTC
>DATIVB010000060.1:0-4223 GCA_035466375.1 Chondromyces sp. | reverse complement strand
CGAGCCGATCATGATCACGTGGCCGCCGCCGCGCGCGACCATCCCCGACAGCACGGCACGGGTGACGTACAGCAGGCCCTTGATGTTGGTGTCGATCATCTCCTCCCAGTCGGTGACGTCGTCCTCGTGCAGCGGCGCCAGCCCGCGCGCCAGCCCCGCGTCATTGACCAGGATGTCGACATTGCGCCACGGTTCGCCGAGACCGCCGATCCAGCGCTCCACGGCCTCGCGGTCGCGCACATCCAGCCTTTCAGTCACCACCTGGGCAGCATGATCCGCACGCAGCTTCTCCGCCAGAGCGTCGAGCCTCTCCTTCCGCCTCGCGGCGAGCAACAGCCGACAGCCGGCGGCTGCGAAGGCTTCCGCACACGCCGCCCCGATTCCGCTCGAAGCCCCCGTCACCAGCACGCAGCTCTCTCTCAGATCAACGGCCATCCGCACCCCCTCGTTCGCCATCGGTCGGCGCCCATTGTAAACAGCCCCCAACCAACCGTCTCTTAACGCAAAGGCGCAACCGCCTCTGAAAGTGCGGAGGCCGGAAGTCCTCGGAGACAGGACCTCTCTGTTCTTTCCGGTTCACCCGGGATTCCGTGAGGTCAAGGGGTCAAGGGGTCAAGGGGTTAAGGGATTAAGGGGTCAAGGGGTCAAGGTGCGACCCCCAACGAGTCGCTTCACCTCTTCACCTCTTCACCCCTTCACCTCTTCACCCCTTCACCCCTTCACCCCTTCACTCGAACCGGGTGGGCGGGCGGATCGGTGCTCTTCTGTGTGATCTGCGGGCCAAACAAAACCCCGGCTCGTGCCGGGGTTCATGCATGCCGCGAGTCGCTCCGGTCTCTGACTCAGTCCTCGGTCTCCAGCTCCGTGATGACCTCGACCCGGTAGGTCCTCATGCCCTGGCCCTCCATCTTCTTCATCACGCAGCCCGTGACCGGATCGAGGTAGCTGTCGAGCAGGTTCTCGTCCGCCTTGACGGTCAGCATCGAGCCGGTCTCCTCGCAGCGGTAGACGACCATGTCCCCGCCCGTGGCGGTTCCGGTCGTGACGATCATCGGGTGCTCCTCGTCGCCCTCGGACACCCACTTCAGGACCGTTTCGCCGTCGGCGGTGTGGATCTCCTCGAAGTCGTCGCCGTAACGCGCCTTGAGGTCCTCGATGTCGAGCTCGCCGTTCTTGCCCTTGACGACCACGACGCTGCGCCGCTCGTGCCCGCCGTCGCCGACGAACACGAAGTTGCCTTCGCCGCCGCCCTCGACCCGTTTCTTGATGACGATCCTGCGACCGTCGGCGCCCCCTTCGACGTCCTCCGTCGTCCAGACCATGTGCCCGTCGCCCTCGCCTACGTGAAAGAACTCGCTCACGCCGTCACCGCGCAGCAGCATCAGGTGGTCATCCACCCGCTTCACGGTGACCGGGTGGCCGCCGACATCCCAGGTGCGCTCCTCGCCCGGGGCGAGGTCCTCGAGGGTGATGACCTCGGTCACGCCGTTGACGTCCACCGTGATCTCCTCGGAGTTGTCGTTGCGCACCTCGACCTTGACCTCCATGTCGTCGGCCAGCACCCACACCGCGCCGACCAGCAGCACCAGGGCCGCCGCCACCAGGTACCTTGCCCACATTGCATCCTTCATGCTCGTCGTCCTCCGTGTGTTCTGCGGGCCCGAGGTCTCTCGTTCCCGTCTTGAATCTCACGGTCAGCAATCGCCGTGCCAGCTCTGGTCCGTGACCGCCGATCGGTCCCTCTCCCCGGCTCGGGAGATCAGCTCCCCATTTCGGGAGTATCGGCGTCGTCCCCGGCCATACCGTGCTTCTCGAGCCGGTAGAGGAAGGCCTTGTAACCGAGACTCAGCAGCCGGGCGGCGGCGGCCCGGTTGCCGCCCGCGCGCTCGAGCGACTGGCGCAGGAGATCGGCCTCCAGGCGGTCCCACACCACGCCTTCGGCGGGCAGCCGGAAGGGGCTCGTCCCGCCGGCCCCGGCGCGGCGCACTTCCGGCGGCAGATCGTCGAGCGAGACGCGACCGCCCTCGGCCAGCAGGACGAGCCGCTCCACCGCGTTGGCGAGCTCACGCACGTTGCCCGGCCAGCCATGCTCCATGAGCGCCCGCAGCACCGTCGTCGGCAGCGGCCGCACCTCGAGACCGTGCCGCGCCGACGCTTGTTCGAGGAAGGCGGCGGCCAGCAGCGGCACGTCCTCGAGGCGGTCGCGCAGCGGCGGCAGCTCGATGGGGATGACGTTGAGCCGGTAGTAGAGGTCCTCACGGAACTCCCCGCGGGCCAGCAGGGCGGGCAGGTCGCGGTTCGACGCCGCGATGACCCGCACGTCGCTGGCCACCTCGCCGCTGCCACCGACCCTGGTGAAACGACGCTCCTGCAGCACGCGCAGCAGGCTCGCCTGCAGCGGCAGCGGCATCGACGCGATCTCGTCGAGGAAGAGCGTGCCGCCGTCGGCCTCCTCGAAACGGCCCTCGCGGCGGCGGTGGGCGCCGGTGAACGAGCCCTTCTCGTGGCCGAAGAGCTCGCTCTCGATCAGGGTCTCCGGGATGGCCGCACAGTTGACGGCAACGAAGGGCCGGTCCGACCGCCGGCTCGCTCGGTGCAGGGTGCGCGCCACCAACTCCTTGCCGGTACCCGACTCCCCCACCACCAGCACTGTGGCGTCGGTGGCGCCGACCTTCTCGATCGTCCGGTACAGGCGCTGCATGGGCTCGGACCGTCCGATCAGCTCTCCGAATCCGTCGCTGCGCCGGATCGCGTCTCGGAGGGCGCGGTTCTCGCGTTCGAGGCTGCGGGTCCGCAGCACCCTGCGCACCGCCAGCAGCAGCGCCTCGCGCTCGAAGGGCTTGCTCAGGTAGTCGTCGGCGCCGCGCCGGATCGCCTCGACGGCGTGGGCGATGGAGCCGTAGGCCGTCATGACGACGAAGGCGCAGCCCAGCGCCCGGCCGCGCACCTCGTCCAGCAGCTCGCCGCCGTCCCCGCCCGGCATGCGCCAGTCGCAGAGCACGAGGTCCGGGAGCTCGGCGTCGATGGCGGCCAGGGCTTCGGCGACGGTCCCGGCCTCGCGGACCGAGTAGCCCTCCCGGCCGAGGATCTCCGCGACAAGGCGCCGCTGCGCCGCCTCGTCCTCGACCAGCAGAACCGTCGCCGGCTCAGTCACCAGGCTCGTCCCCACCGGTGCAGCCACCCGGAAGCAGCGGCAGGCGCACCGAAGCAACGGTGCCGCCGCCGTCGCGGTCCGCGATCTCGAGCCTTCCGCCGTGCATTCCCACCACCAGCTGCCGGGCAAGAAACAGCCCCATCCCCGAGCCGCCGATCCGCGTGGTCACGTGCGGCGCGAACAACCGCTGCCGCACCTCCTCGGGAAGCCCGGGACCGCGGTCGGCGATGCTCACCACAGCGTCGAGGTCTGCCTCGGTGACGGTCACTTCGACCGCGTGCTGCGCGGGGGACGCCTGCACGGCGTTCTCCATCAGGTTGGCGAGGGCGGCGCGCACCGCCCCGGCGACCGCCCGGACACGGAGCTCGCGGCCGGGCCCCTCGACCTCCACGCGCGCGCCCTGCTGCACCCACTCGAAGGCCCCATCCTTGACGAGATCGACCAGATCGACCTCCTCCGCCTCGGCCTCACCGCCCGCGCCGAGCGCGAGGAAGGAGCGCAGCCAGCGATCGATGCGCCGGATCTGGGCGCGAGCAGTCGCCACCAGCTCCTGTCTCGCACGGTCGCCGTCTGCAAGCTCCTCGATGGCCAGGCCAAGCGTGTGCAGCGGATTGCGCAAGGTGTGAGCGAGCCCTCTGGAGAGATCGCCGAGCTGGGCGAGGTGCTCGCGCTGCCGCCACAGATCGCGCTCCGCCTCGAGCTCACCCAGGCGCTCCGACATGCGGTTGAATGCGCGTTGCAGGTCGCCCACCTCCCCGGTGGCAGACAGCGGCACCTTCACGCCGAGGTCGCCGCGGCCGAGGGCCTCGGCGCCGTCGGCGAGGTCGCGCAGCGGCCGCGTCAGGCGCTGCGCCATCACCGCCGATGCGAAGAGGCCGGCGAGGAGCAGCACGGATCCGACCGCGGCCCCGCGGCCCATGGTCTCCCGGAGCCGCTGGACTGTCGGCGAGACCGGGATCGGGATACGGCGCAGGTCCTCGTCGTTCTCACTCACCACGAGAAAACGATCGTCGAGGCGTTCACCCTCCTCGACCTTGATCACCAGCCGCCGGACGCCCGCCGGCAACAC
>DATIVB010000059.1:0-2226 GCA_035466375.1 Chondromyces sp. | reverse complement strand
TAGCCGAGGATCTGCTCGGGCGAGTCCTCGGGCTCAGCGAACTCGGGTGTCTCCACGATGTCGATGACCATCTCCTTCCACCAGGAAGAGCCGATGGTGCGCTCGACGGCCTCGGTGCTGAAACCTTGAGCCGCGAGGTCACCGGCGGTGGGCTCGTCGAAGCTGATGGTCAGATCATCACCGTCCGAATGCTTTCGGACCCGCCCCTGGATCCACTCGTAAAGCCGCCGGATCTCGTCCTTGTCCATGTGGCCTCCATCGTCACTGCCTCGGCGCGGCCCGGAGCGCAGTATATCGGAACGGGTACCATCCGCACTCGCCCGGCAGGGTGTATTAGATAAGAATGATTCGCAGTTGACTTCTACATGCCGCCCCTTGATCATGTGCGGGTGACTCACCGGATGCGGATCATGCCGCTGGCCATCGTGGCCACCCTCGCGTTCTGGCACGGGCTGCTTCAAGGTGTTCCCCACCACCATGCCGACACTGCCGTGCCCCAGGAACGGCTGACCTGCTCGTCATCGCGTCCCTTGTCCCACGAGTTCCACCTGCACAGTGCCGGCGAGGCCTTGGATGTCCATTCGTGCCTCGCCTGCAGTGCAGGGTCGACGGCAGCGTTTTCCGATCCGGCTGACGGCGCTGCCCGTGCACCGGATTCTCGCACCAAGGTGGAGGTCGGGCAGCCGGATTGCCGCTCGCTCCATCGCGCACACCTCCCGCGGCATCGAGGTCCTCCCGCAGTCTCCTGATTCGCGATCCATCGCCGCACCGAAGTTGTCTCCGCCGGCCCGCTCGGCCCAGGGAGACCGCGAATCCAGGGAGATGTGCATGAGAAGTCTGCTGCATGTGACGTTGCGAGTCGTGCTGGGCTGCACGGCATTGACACTGCCGGCTGTCGCGCAGGTGCCGGCCAGTATCGGCGGGGTCGTCTTGTCCGCCGGCGGCGATCCCGTCGTCGGCGCCGAGGTCGAGCTGCCCGAGCTGCGGCGCCGCACGACCACCGACTCCGAGGGGAAGTTTCTCTTTGCCGACCTGCCGGCCGGTGAGTATCTGTTGAGTGTGTCGTCGCCGAGGTTCGGAGGCGCGGTGCAGAGGTTCGCTGTCCAGGAAGGAGGCGAGACCAGCCTCGAGATTTCGCTCGACAAGCTCGTTCACTCGGGGGCCATCTCGGTGACGGCGGTCGGGGTCGCCCGCGGACTCTCCGAGCTCACGACGCCGGTTGATGTGCTGGCCGGCGACGACCTCGCATTCCGCAGGCAGTCCACCCTCGGGGAGACATTGGCGCAGCAGCCGGGCGTGACCTCGACGAGCTACGGTCAGGGCTCGAGCCGGCCGGTGATCAGAGGGCTCGGCGAGGACCGCATCAGAATCCTCGAGAACGGGCTCGACACCGGCGACGTTTCCTCCATCGGTCCCGACCACGCGGTGTCGATGGATCCGCTGGCGGCCGAGCGGGTGGAGGTCGTGCGCGGCCCGGCGACGGTCCTGTGGGGCGCGAACGCGATCGGCGGCGTGGTCAACGTGCTCGACGGCCGTGTCCCCGACCGGCCGGCGACTGCGCCGGTTACCGGGATCGTCGAGCTCGAGGCCGGCTCCAACGCCGACAAGCTCTCGGGTGCGCTCAAGCTGGACGGGGGCTCCGAAAGGTGGGCCTGGCACCTCGACCTCTACGGCCGCGACCAGGACGATTACTCGAGCCCGGCCCGGCGGCCGGTAGAGGACGGCGAGCACGAACGCGAGAGCGATCTCGAGGAGGAGCATGAGAAGGCGTACGAGACCGGCACCGTCGAGAACACGTGGACCGAAGCTGCGGGGGCCACTGTCGGCGCTTCCTACGTGACCGATCGCGGCTTCATCGGGGTTGCCGTCGGCGGCTACGACACCCGGTACGGCATTCCGGGCCACCACCATTCGGATGAGGCCGAAGAGCACGATCTCGCGGTTCGGCTGGGCGTCAAGCAGGGCGACGGTCACGACGACGAAGAGGAGGGCGTGTCCTCGGATCTCGAGCAGCGGCGGGTCGATCTCCACAGCCAGCTCGACGCACCATTCGCCGGTTTTTCCGCGTTGCGATTCTCCACCGGCTGGCGCGACTACACGCACCAGGAGATCGAGGGCGACGAGCTCGGCACCCAGTTCAACAATCGGTGGACCGAGGCGCGGCTGGATCTGGTCAATCAGCGCTTCCGCGGCTTCGAGGGAACCCTCGGGCTGCACTACGTGAAC
>DATIVB010000058.1:0-1519 GCA_035466375.1 Chondromyces sp. | reverse complement strand
CGGGGTCGAGATGCCGAAGCCGACCGCGACCGGGAGCTTGGAGGCCTTGCGGGCGGCGCGCACGTTGGCCTCGAGCTCGGCGTCGAGGTCCTGCCGGGCGCCGGTGACGCCGGTCCGCGACACCAGGTAGAGGAAGCCGCCACCGAGCCCGGCCGCGGCCTTCATGCGCCGGCGGCTCGAGGTCGGCGTCACCAGCATGATGAGGTCGATCCCGGCATCGCCGAGGGGGCCGGCAAAGCGCCCCATCTCCTCAGCCGGCACGTCGGTGAAGAGCAGGCCGTCGACGCCGGCGGCCGCCGCGTCCGCGGCGAAGCGCTCGAGGCCGTAGCGCAGCACCGGGTTGGCGTAGCTGAAGAGAACGATCGGCAGCGTGAGGTCGCGCCGCACGAGATCCACCGCGGCCAGCACGCCCCTCAGGCTGGTGCCCGAGGCGAGGGCCCGTTCGGCGGCGCGCTGGTTGGTGGGGCCGTCGGCGATGGGGTCGGAGAAGGGCACGCCGAGCTCGAGCACGTCGGCGCCCGCGGCGGCCAGGGCACGCACCAGGTCGACGGTGCGCTCGAGGCTCGGGTCGCCGGCGGTGATGTAGGGCACGAACGCCGCCCGCTTCGCGCGCTTGGCGGCCTTGAAGGCCTCGCCGATCCGGCTCACGGCTTCTCTCCCTCGACACGGCTGACCTCGCCGAGGTCCTTGTCGCCGCGGCCGGAGAGGTTGATCAGCATGTCGGTGCCGAGCGGCATCGACGGCGCGGCCTTGGCCGCGTAGGCGATCGCGTGGGCCGACTCCAGGGCGGGCACGATGCCTTCGCACTCGGCGAGCAGATGGAAGGCGGCGATCGCCTCGTCGTCGCTGACCGTGGTGTAGGTGACCCGCCCGCTCTCCTGCCACTGCACGTGCTCGGGCCCCACCGCCGGGTAGTCGAGCCCGGCCGACACCGAGTGGGTGCACAGCACCTGGCCGTCGGCGTCCTGCAACAGGCGGGTCCGGGTGCCGTGCAGCACGCCCGGCGCGCCGGTGGCGGTGAAGCGGGCCGCGTGCTCGCCCGGGCCGGGACCGCGCCCCCCGGCCTCGACGCCCACCAGCGCGACGTTCTCGAAGGGCACGAAGGGGGTGAAGATGCCGGCAGCGTTCGAACCGCCGCCGACGCAGGCGACCACCAGATCGGGCAGCGAGCGGTTCGCCTTCTTGAACTGCGCCAGCGCCTCGCGGCCGATGACGGTCTGGAAGTCGCGCACCATCATCGGGTAGGGGTGCGGGCCGAGGACCGAGCCGAGGGTGTAGTGGGTGGTGCGGACGTTGGTCACCCAGTCCCGCAGCGCCTCGTTGATCGCGTCCTTCAAGGTGCGGGAGCCCGCGTCGACGCCTGCCACCTCGGCCCCCATGAGGCGCATTCGGACCACGTTGAGCTCCTGGCGGCGCATGTCCTCGACGCCCATGTAGACGCGGCACTCCAGCCCCAGCAGGGCGGCCGCCGTCGCCACCGCCACCCCGTGCTGGCCGGCGCCGGTCTCCGCGATCACCC
>DATIVB010000057.1:0-2063 GCA_035466375.1 Chondromyces sp. | reverse complement strand
TGACGCGGACGAATTCGATGAGTGCCGCAGCCATCATGATGATGACAGTTATCTCGCTGAACGCTGTCCGGTTGAATATTCTCGGGGCGACCGCGTCCACCGCCAATGCGGCGATGATCGTGACGAAGATATTTCGGTAGGGATGCTCACGGACCGATTTCATGACATTTTGAAAACTCATGGCGGCACGATTTTACTGCAGATAAGCCGGGTGCCCGTCGGTCCCGCCGGGCCGATCGTCTGGTGTTCACGGGGGCCAGCCCGTCACCATCAGTCAGAAGGAGTGGGTGAGCGGCACGCCCACCACTGGTGAAAGCAGGTTGATCCCGTGGTCGCGTCCGAGTTGCAAACCGGCGGCGGTCCTGCCGATCGGAGGCGAGTCCGCGCTAGGGCTGTCCCGTCCGGCAGCCGCACTCGCGAATCGTCCGAGAAGCCAGGCGGTAGACGTCCGAGAACCTCAGCATGCCGATGATCTCGTCGTCCTCGACGACGAACAGCGAGTCGTGCCTCGTCATGACGAACAGGTGGAAGCACTTCGCCAGCCGGTCGTCCTGTGTGACGAGGTGCCCCTTGTCCGGGATCCTGGTGAAATCCCGGACCCGGATCGTGTCGGCCTTGCGGCACAGGTCGCGGAACGGATCCTCCCAGAGGTGGAGGTCCGAGCGCATGGACTTCCAGATGTAGTCGAAACCGAACTGGCTGACGGCCTCCTCGGGCTGCATGCGCGCGTAGTTCGTCTCCAGCCCGCGCAGAAGATCGAGGGGTGAGATCTTGCCGGCGACCCTGCCTTTGTCATCTTCAACGAGCAGGATCCGCTGCTCCGCCTTTCCGGCGAGGAATTTCTCCTGGGCGCTCTCGAGGGCGAGGAGTGTCTCGTACAGAGTTGCGCGGTCGGAGATCTTCGGAAAACTGGCCGAAGGAACCATGAGCTCGCGGACTTTGACTTTCTCCATCTGATCTGCCTCCTCCCGCTTCCGTGCAGACGACTCCATGCCGGAGTCCCCAAGGGCCTTGTTGCCGCTCGAGTGTACGGCAGACTGGTGGCGAACGCGCTCGTGGAACCGTGCGAGGGTGGTATTTTCGGGGACTGCCTCGGACGCAGCACGACCCCGGAGCGTCCTCGCCTTGCGGCTGAGGAGTACCTGGACCGGGCGTGCAGGGCGCTGAACGTGGACGTGGATCAGCTGGCAACCCGTCGGCGGGATCCGGAGCTTCGAGAACTTCGCGAGCTCGTCGCGCTTCTCGGTGTCGAGAAGTTCGAGCAGCGGGCTCGTGAGATGGCGACGGTGCTGAAGAAGAACCCTGGGAGCTTCAGCCGCTGGGTGTCGACCGCTGCCGAGCACCGGTCGAGCGAACGGGGGTTTCGCGAGACGACCGAGCGAGCTCGATGAGAATCCTCGCAAAGCGATCACCGCGAAAATCGTCGATGCTGTGAGGTTGTGAGTTTGTGAGACCTGGCACGTTTTTCGTTTTGGACCTGATCTGCCAGCGCCCGAACTGCTTGCACCTCAACCCATGCTTGCCTGGCACCAAGACGGGGGACGGCGTGGACGTGAGTAGTTTGTACCCACGGCGCGGCGTTGCTGCCGGGTAGAAATTGCGCTTTTCGGCCGAGTTCGCGACGGCTACGTTTGAAGCATGTTTCGCGAAGACCGGCGTCTCATGAATCCCGAGTCCACCGGTGCAGGCCCACTGGTCGGTGCCGGTCTGGCGGCATCTGCCCATGGAACCTCGGCCCGGCCGGCGACATGGCCCGCAGGGAGGTGACGATGCGCGTGACTGCCGACAACGGGCGTGGCGTGGAAGTGAAGGACGGAGGCCGCGGGATCCCGCTCCTCCTGGTGCACGGCTTTCCCCTCTCGTCCGAGATCTTCGCGGACATGCGCCCCCTGGTGGAACAGGTCGGGCGGGTCGTCGCTCTTGATCTGCCCGGCTTCGGATCGTCTGACGCGCCCGAGTCGGGCTACACCATGGACGAGCTTGCCGGCGAGGTCATACGAGTCGCCAACCACCTTGACCTGGATCTTCCCGCGATGGTCGTGGATGGTGCCGAGGACGAGCTG